>DASYJQ010000088.1:0-1536 GCA_035996265.1 Saccharimonadales bacterium (SeqCode) | reverse complement strand
GTGACAGCTTGTACCCATGCTTGGCGGCCCTTGGTTCGAGCGCCGCGATAACGTCCATTGGATTTTTGTCGCCGAAGTTACCTGTTATGGTCACGCGATGATGCCAAAGGGATGCCCGTACATGAGTGACGCCGTGGGCTTCTGCTAATTCCATTTCAATCAGTTTGGGGCAAGCCTTACAGTGCATTCCGGTCACATGGAAAACGTGCGTTTGCATGATTATAGTTTCATCAGCTTGAGGCGCAGCGAATTGGAAACGACCGTCACGCTGGAAAAGGCCATCGCAAGACCGGCGAACATGGGCGACAGCATCCAGCCGAACAACGGATAGAACGCGCCACCAGCCAGTGGGATACCGGCCAGATTGAAGGCGAATGCCCAAAACAGATTTTGTTTGATGCCGCGCATAGTGATACGCGAAAGCCGAATAGCTTTAACAAGTTTGCTCAAGTCGCCATGCAATAGTGTAATCCCTGCGGTCGCAATCGCCACGTCGGTGCCGGTTGCCATTGCAATGCCCACGTCGGCTTGCGCGAGCGCAGGCGCGTCGTTTACGCCATCGCCCGCCATTGCCACGATATGACCTTGGCTTTGCAATTCCTTGATTTTCGTAATCTTGCCGATTGGCAAAACTTGTGCCACCACGTCCGTAATGCCCGCTTCGTCTGCAATATGCCGTGCCGTGTCGGTATGGTCGCCTGTCAGCATGATGATGGTCAGACCAAGTTTTTTCAACTCGCGCACGGCGGCGACCGCTTCCGGCTTGATGGCGTCAGCCACCAGCACAACGGCAAGAACCTTCTTTGCATCGGCCAGAATGATCGGGGTGCGGCCTTTGCTTGCTTCGGTTTTGATGCTGGCTGCATCGAACGACAGGCCAAGAGTTTGAATGAGGGCAACGTTACCGGCGTAATACTCTTTTTTGCCGATGCTTCCCTTGACGCCCTTACCCTCGATGATCTCAAACTGTTCAACCGATGGGATAGTCACTGTTCGGGCTTTCGCTTCCGCCAGCACGGCAAGCGCCAACGGATGCTCCGATTTGCTTTCGAGCGTGGCCAGAATGGACAGCAAGTCCGCATCGGTCTGATTGGAAAAGTTTTTGATGCCGACAAATTCCGGCTTGCCCTTGGTGATGGTGCCGGTCTTGTCGATCACGACCGTATCGACCTGCCGCAATTTTTCGAGCGTGGCAGCGTCTTTGATGAGGATGCCTTCCTTTGCCCCCTTGCCGACGCCAACGATTATGGCGGTCGGCGTGGCGAGGCCCAAGGCGCAAGGGCAGGCAATCACAAGAATACTGACAAAGGCGGTAAGGGCATAGGTGAGGGCGTGTTGGAAGCCATAGGCCGGTATGCCGAACACAAGCCATAAGACAAACGCAAGAACCGCCACCACAAGCACAACTGGCACAAACACGGCTGATATTCTGTCAGCCAAAGCCTGAATGGGTGCTTTGCTGGCTTGGGCTGTCTCCACCATGCGGACGATGGTCGCCAGCAAGGTTTCAGCGCCGACTTTGGTTACCTTGAAGGT
>DASYJQ010000087.1:0-3630 GCA_035996265.1 Saccharimonadales bacterium (SeqCode) | reverse complement strand
AAATTGATAGACGACCGCACTAAGGCCTAATAGGCCGAAGGATATCCGATATACACCCACTACATATCGCTTATGCATATACGTCTAGTATAGCAGTCCGTGATACCAATTCTGCTTTATACCGATTATCGTTTATTATAGGAGCATGGGAAGACACTTTGCCGAAACTGCCGGTGACCAGCCGGAGCTATCGCCAGCTGCACGAATACTTGAAGGCCACGGTTTAGGCCATCTGTTAGACGTACAAATCGTCAACTATCATGGCGGTGATCTAACAACCGTCGCTGACGCATTGGCCTGCGGACCATTTGCCGACGCAATTGGAGCTATGGATACCGCCTTGTCCGCTGAACAATTCGTACCTACTATGGAAGCATACATCGCCGGCATGGCGCCCCCGGCCGAAGGAGCAGCATAGCCGCCTAGCACGAAGGTGGGCGTGCTAAAGTCATATGTCACAGGCCACACTTGAAGCTCCGATTCTAGACGTCCAACAAATTGAAGTTGAAGCTATATACGCCGCCGAATACGAACAACAAACTCTGGCGCCAGCACCCGAAATGACCGAAGCCACTATTGCCAACGATCCTAATGATTTTTTAGGCAGTAGGGGCTTAGGCGGATTTCGGCATTTGGAGATTTCCAACCCGAATAATCCTAACATGCACGGAACTGTCCAAGAAGCTCTTAAAGTGTGCCCGGCTTTTCGTAAATTGGTCGAAACAGTGCACGAAAAAGCAGGCGAAGAGGCTGCGATAGGCGTACTCACAGGCTTAGTAACGCCCCCCTCTGTATCCAAGCAAGAACCGGCAAAAAAGACAGATGCCAAAATCGAAAAAGAGAAGCCGAAAAAGCCAGAGCCGAAAGCCGCCGAGAAGCCTGTTGAAACGGTAGTTGAGCAACCTGTTATTGCCGAAGTCAAACCGGCCCCGCCAAAGCCAACGGCTGTTGCAACGCCGGCTGTCCAAAAAACAGAGATTACTGCGCTGGCCGCCAAACCAGAGTCGGAAGCGGTGCCCATAGTATTGCCGTTGCCTGTTGCGGTAGTCGAACGCGCACCAATTAAAATTGAGCCGACGCCGGTTGTCACGCCAATTGTGCGCGTGGAAGCCGACAAGCCCGAACCCACCGTTGCCCTACGGCAGCTTGCAGCCGAACACGCCACTATACCGACACCGACAGCCGAAACGACAGAGCCGGTTTCTATACCGCTCAACACCAAAGATTGGCCCACCTATGTGCAAAGCAAAGATAGGCCGCCAGCCGGCGTGGAGATTGCCGCAGAACAAGAAACCAACGCCGTCCCGCCCGTTGCCGAAGCCACCGAAGTAACGATGACGCCCGGAATTGACATAGTACCTGCCGAACCGATTGACCTGAGCGCAGAAGTAAACGCCCTGCTTATTGAACTTGGCTTGAGTACGGACACAGCACCCGAACCAGATTACGGCGCACAAGAGATTACCACTCCAGAAACCACACCCGAAGGCGCCTTGCTATTACCACAGCCTGTACCTATAGAGGCAGTTGCAGAGATCTCAGCTGAACCTGTCTCGCCTACTGAAACAGTAGCGATACTGCCCGCCGAAACGCTGCCTACGGCTGAAGATCTGCCAATCATATTCCAAACCGAACTCGCCGAACGAATCGAGACGCTAAGTATAGAACAAGTTGCCGGCATCCAGCCGGTTGCCGACGCCTTATTGCAAGCAGCAGTAGAAATTGACGAACTACAGCTAACGCCGGCCGCAAGCTTAGAGGAGCAAGCCGAGCGCCAGATAGCTGCCGAGCAAAATCTGGAAGAATTGTGTGTCGACCTGCTGGAAGCCCTCGGGCTACCGGCCGACAACGAAACCATTAAACGGTTCAGCAAATATTTGCTCAAAACCGAACAATCCCGCCATATACTGCACATTGGGCGTGAGCAGACAGAAGAAGGCACTCACGAACGCTTACGAAGCAGCCTGGCTTGGCTGCAGCACTTGGTCAAATTTAT
The DNA here is from genome assembly GCA_035996265.1 of Saccharimonadales bacterium (SeqCode). GTDB lineage: Bacteria > Patescibacteriota > Saccharimonadia > Saccharimonadales > UBA4665 > PMNU01. The sequence continues at coordinate 1,634 of DASYJQ010000087.1, read as the reverse complement.
TCAAGACCAAGTGGCAGCCCGCCATAAAGCGCTGGGATGGTCAGCGCTGCGGCTCAGTGCCCCGCGGTTTATGACAGCTTAATACTAGATAGCGCTCCAACCATGCTGCGGCCAAATATATGCCGTCAGCTGCTGGCCTTTGGCGCTCAAGCGAATCCGAAAATCTCCACCGGCTGCCTGCATAACAATGAGACCTTTGTGCTGTAGCGCACGCACTATGTGACGTAATCGCGGCCGGTCAATACGCAGCGACTCTGCCAGCATCGAGAAATCCTCGCTACCGTTTTCTTCAACTTGTTGTAATACTAACGCGTAATCTTCAGGCAGTTGTATTTTGTGCATATGCCCCCTTTTTTTATAATAATTGTTGCCGTTTTGCTTGTTGCTTACGGTAATCTCATCATAAAAGAGTAAGCCAGAGGTATGCTTAAGAAACCGGCAATTGCAGGCTGACGGTCGTTTGTCCCGGCCTAGACTCCAGGTTAATCGAACCGCCCAGATAGGTCATGATCAGTTTATCGATATAGAGGCTCAGGCCAATACCTTCATGATCGAATTTTTCGGCGCTTTCGGCTTTAGAAAATGGCTTAAACAACAGTGCTTGTTTGGCAGCCGGTATACCGGGGCCATTATCGATAACGCGGAGCAGCGTCTGGTTTTTACGCCTGGCGACATCGACCGCTACCACGCCTTTTACCGGGCTGTAGGCGATGGCGTTATCCAGGATATTGCCCAATACAAACGACAGCAAGTTCGCATCTTGCGTGTTAAAGCCGACAGCTGTGTCGCCGGCAAACTGTATGTGTTTGGCGGCCACTTTTTGACTAATACTGCGCTGGGCGGGTTCTAACACTTGCTGCAAACGGACAGGCTTAAACGGCTTCTGGCTACGAACACCGCGCAACGACAGTACCATGACAAACTTGGCAGTGAGTTCACGGAAGCGGTCTTGCCCGTTACGAATAAAGCTCACCGCCTGCGAAGGCGTAGCCGAGACTGTCAGTCGGGCTAGCGCGGCAAGGTCGGCTTGCAGGGCTTGTACCGTACTAGCAATAAGGTTGTCACGTGCTTCGGCGGCGGTGGATTCCTGGCGAACGACCAGCCGGAGCAGTGCGGCATCGCGCCGCCGCAGTTGCCGCCGCCGGATGGCTGCGTAGGTCGTTATTGCCAGCATCGAAAACACAATAATCTGCACTGCAAGGTTAACCTGTGTAATCGTCAAGTTGCCGGCATGAGCCGACAGAAATGTGAAGCTGAAGGCAACTACACCAATCAGCAACACCGGTACGAACAGACCCGGCTGCCGCCAAACGGCAACACCCGCTGCCTTATCTGTGGCCGGCGCCGCGTCTTTACCTGTGTCAGCAACCCGGCCCACCAGTATTTCTATGGCGTCACGCAAGCGTGTATTAACAGCCTGCAGGTCGGCCAGGCGCCCTGGCGATACAGCGCCTTTGCCTAACATATCAATACCGCCGCTTATCAACGTGACCGGCGTACGCAAATAGTGCGAGGCTAGGTCAAGAAATGTCTTTTTACCGTCATTCATAACCCGTAACCTAGCCAATAACTTTTGCAAAGTATGGTACTCAACTAGTTCATGTTTGGTTTGGAACACTAGCAATACAATATTC
>DASYJQ010000086.1:0-5581 GCA_035996265.1 Saccharimonadales bacterium (SeqCode) | reverse complement strand
ACGCCATCAGCGCTTCCCGCCCTGGTGCGCGCAATATCAGCGCCGAGAATTTCGTTGAGCGTATGAAGGATCTGGAGAACGTTGCTAACAGCTTCGCCGGTATTGAAAAATCCTACGCTATCAGCGCCGGCCGCGAAGTGCGCGTCTTTGTCCGCCCCCAGAACATTGACGACCTGGCTGCCATCAAATTGGCCCGCGACATCGCCACCAAGATCGAAAGCACCATGCAGTATCCCGGTACGATCAAGGTGAATGTTATCCGCGAAACCCGCGCTATCGAATTCGCCAAGTAGCAATTTCATCCGGGGGAGAACGGGCGGCATTGGATTATGACCAGGTAAGGCCTACATTCGATGAAATGGCAGGAATTTATTTTGAGGTGTAATTGATATGAAAGACTATGATGCTTACCTGTTCGATTGGGACGGTACGCTGGCCCGTACACTCGAGATTTGGCTGGACGTCCTCTATGAGCAATATCAAGTGTACGGATTACAGAAGATTACCCGCGTCGAGAACGCGCATAATTTCGGCGACCTGCGCGCCTGCCTGCGTTACGGGCTGCCCGAAGAAAAGTTAGAGGAATTTATTGACGTGACCGATAAAGAGGCCTGGGTTCGGCTGCCGGGCGTATTGCTTTATGACGACGTCAAGCCAATGCTTAATCACTTAAAGGCCAGAAATAAAAAGTTAGCTTTGGTAACGACGGCCTGGCAGAAGACGCTTGATCTCACTATCGGCAGTCATGGCATAAAAGAATTATTTGACGTCATTGTCGTGTCTGAGCATGTTGCGCGTCACAAGCCGGACCCGGAAGGCATTAACATTGTCCTGCAGAAGCTTGGCGTACCGGCCGGCCGGGCGCTCATGATTGGCGACAGCGAGAAAGATCTTGCGGCTGCCAAAAATGCTGGCGTTGATAGCCTGCTATTCTATCCAAGCGCGCATGAAATTATTTATAACCTTGATCATTTACTGGCTCACGATCCCAAGTACACAATCCGTGCCTGGAAGGACATGATTGATCAGCTGCAATAAGCCTTTATCTTGCAGTACTGGTACAATACACCTATGAATATTTTGTATGTCGGCGATGTCATGGGCGATCCAGGCATTGCAGTCGTCGAAAAAGTGCTGCCGGCGTTACGCCGCGAACGCAGCATTGACCTGGTTATCGCCCAGGTTGAAAACCTGTCTGACGGCAAAGGCGTCCGGTTGGCTGACTTCAAGCGTTTGCAAAAAGCCGGCGTCGATTTCGGCAGTGGCGGCAACCATATATTTTTCCGCGATGAAGTCCTCGGCCAGCTGAATGACCCCCATGTGCCGATTATCCGTCCGGCCAACTACCCGGCGGGAACTCCCGGCCTCGGATTTAAATATGTGACTGTTCCTAAAGGCAAAGTATTAGTTGTCAGCCTGCTTGGTAAGATTGTCGGCAAAGATGCCGACAAGCCCATGGACAACCCCTTGCAGGTCATCGACAGCATATTGGCATCGCAAAAAGATGTGCCGCGGGTCGCGACAGTCGTGAATTACCACGGCGATTTTTCGAGCGAAAAGCGCATCATAGGCTATTACCTGGACGGGCGGGTTGCCGCAGTAGTCGGCGACCACTGGCACGTACCCACCGCCGACGCCAGTGTTTTACCTAAAGGGACCGCCCATCAAACTGATGTCGGTATGTGCGGTTCGCTGGACTCTAGTCTGGGCGTTACGTTCGACAGCCTGATACCGCGCTGGCGTGATGGCAAAGTTACTCATAATATTTTAGAAACCAAAGGCCGCATGCAGTGGAATGCGCTGCTCATTACAGTCGATGATAACACCGGTCTGGCGTTGGGCGCCGAGCCAATCCAAAAGATTTTCGATTAGCCGTTCCTTGCAAAAGCGATAGAGGTACAAACTGGCGGTTTTGTTGACCTTATTGCAACGGCAGACTACCATTAAGCTAATGGTTAAAGCGGCTCGTGACCCAAAAGACAATGAGGTCCGGACCAACGAAGAGGGGGTGGTCGTTTCTATTTGGCGCCGCCGCCAGACAGCCGAAACAGTGCGCGCTACCGGTGATCAAATGGTTTCTCAACTGGCGGCGCTTAAGGCGGCGGGCAAAAAAGGACTGATGTTCACCGACATTAGCGCTCTCCATGCTTCAGATATCACCCGCGAAGCCCGGATAGAAGCGAAAAGCTTGCTAGGCATCAGGGCTGATGCCGCGGCCGTTGTGGGCAAGGGCCATGTGATAGCGACCGCCATGTATATTTCGCGTATTGCCAAACCGAACCAGCATAGCCGGTGGTTTAGCAATCGCCGCAAGGCGCTCACTTGGCTGAAGAACGAGACAAAAACCCGCAAGCCGCGCACTGCCATCAGTTTGATAGCCGGCGTTATCGTCGGCCTGATCGGCGTTGCCGCGCTTGCCGGTTGGCAGACCGGCAATGTATACTTGATGCGTTTTATGTCGACCCCACAACCGATGAATCCTCTTTCGGCCGTCGGATTGATCGTCATGTGCGTCGGTTTCTGCTCATTCTGGGCTGGCAACCTAAAGATCCTAAAAATTACCGGCCTGTTTGGAGTATTGCTGGGGGTGGCAGTCCTATTGCCATTACACATCGATACCATTTTATACGCCGACCGTGCAGCGCGCGTTGGTATGCGTGCCGGCATCGCCGATACGGCCGCAATTTGTTTTATTGCAACCGGCTGTATGGCAATTATTGCTCGCCGCAAAGAGCGGTGGGTACGCCCGCTAGAGTACATTCTGTCCATAGCCGTTATATCCGTCGCGCTTTTTAATATATTTGGCCAGTTGTACGCGCACGATTATATATTTGGCTTGAGCGACAGCTTTGTTATGGGCTTTAACACGGCGATTGCGTTCCTGGTGGCCGGCACCGGACTATTACTGCTGGTTATCTACCGGCAGCACGGTGACGTATTGGGGTTCGTGACGCGCACCGGTTGGCTCATTGTGGGCGCGTTATTACTGGTGCAAGTCGGCACGTATGCTGTTTGGAGCCAGGCTATTACCCGCAACCAGCAGGGTTCACAGCAGCAGTTTAATTCGCGTGTCGAGGATATTAGTTCATTGGTAGATACCCGTTTGCAGGCTTATATTGACGCGTTGCACGGATTTCGCGGTTTATATGCCGCCAGCACCGACGTGACCCAGGCGGATTTTGACGCTTACTATAAATCGTTGGATCTTGCTAAAAATTATCCTGGCCTGCGCTCGATGGTCTACATCGCTGCCGTAAAAGACAGCGATCTGCCGGCTTTTGTAAAACGGCGCCGGGCCGACAAGAGCTTGTTCCCGGGCGGCAACCCGGCATTTGTCATTCAGTCTAAGTCCAGCGATCCGGTCCACTATATAACTACTTATAATGCACTTGTGCCGGACAGTACGACGATCGGTACTGACATATCGTCCACGCCGGGCCGCGCAGCTATTTATAGCAATGCGCTGGCGTCCGGCGATAGCTATGCCTCCGGCACTGTTAAGTTTGCAAAAACCGCCACCATAGCGGCACAAGATGGGTTTTTTATAACTATTCCGGTAAAGACCAGCGCCACAGCCCGGTACGACGGCCTGGTGAATGTGGTTTTTAACTACGCCGACTTTTTCCCGAAGCTGCTTATGCAGGATAACCTCGTGAAAGATCTCGACATAACGGTTATTGATGCCGCCAGTAACGAGCAGGTATACCGTCTCGATCTCGCGACTGGCAAGCGGACGCTTGCGCGGGAGATCACCGTACCGGTGGTTAATCGCGGCTGGCGGTTCGGTGTTACTGCACGGAACAACTTCGCGCTTACCCCGAATCAAACCAATTTGCCGCGGGCAATAGTAGCAGCCGGCCAGGTGTTTTCACTACTTTTGCTCCTAGTGTTTATTATGCAGGGCCGGGCCCGCCGTCAGGCCTTGGCCCTGGCCGAGAGTATCACCCAGGACTTAGAGTACGAACGTAATGCTGCGGTCGCCAAAGACGAACGCAGCGGCGCCATTCTGACCAGCATTGGCGACGCGGTGTTTGCGATCGACAGGCACGAACGTATTACATTGTTCAATCCGTCGGCCCAGCAGATTAGCGGTTTTACCGCCGCCGAGGCAATCGGGAAGCCGTACAAGGACATACTATGTTTTAAACTTGAAAAGAACGACAAGATCAACGATGGTTTTATTCGCAGGGCACTTGCCGGCCACATCACATCGATGAAAAATCATACGCTGCTCGTCCGTAAAGACGGCAGCTCGGTGGCGGTGGCCGATTCTGCTGCGCCGATCTTTAACGCCAAGCGGGAATTAGAGGGCGTTATTATTGTATTCCGTGATATCTCTAAAGAAGCCGAACTGGACCGCGCCAAAACAGAGTTTGTGTCACTTGCTTCGCATCAGCTGCGCACCCCATTGTCGGCGGTTAACTGGTATTCCGAGATGTTGCTAAACGGCGATGCGGGCAAAATGACAAAGACTCAGATTGGTCATGTCCGCGAAATATATCAAGGCAATCAACGCATGGTGGAGTTGGTAAATTCATTGCTGGATGTTTCCCGGCTTGATCTGGGCAAGCTGCCTAACCAGCCGACGCCTACTTCTATGGCTGAATTGGCGGAAAGCTTGCATAAGGAACTGATAACTCCGATCACCCAAAAGAAGCTCAAATTTACTATGAATGTTGAGGCCAAGCTCCCGCTCGTCATCGCCGACCCTAAGCTGTTGCGCATGATTGTCCAAAATCTGTTATCGAACGCCGTCAAATACACGCCCGACAAGGGTGCGGTGACGCTAACGATGAAGAAAGGCAGCACGGTAGCCGGTAAACCCACCTTTACTATGACCGTAGCCGATACGGGCTACGGTATCCCTAAGGCCCAGCAGCCAAAGATATTCAGTAAACTATTCCGTGCCGACAATGTCCGGGCGCTGGACGTCGAAGGTACTGGTTTGGGGCTGTACATCGTGCAGCAAGTCATTACTAAGCTGCACGGTTCTATCTGGTTTGATTCTGACGAGAACAAAGGTACCACCTTCCATGTGGTGTTGCCTTTCGATACTTGGAATAAAAGCGAAAAGAATGCGACCCATCAGTAAATCAAACAGTCTACGTGATACAATACACGTAGTTAGCTATCTTGCGGAGGGATTATGCCAGGCCAGAAACGAGTCTTAATTGTTGAGGACGAGAAGCCATTGCAGCATGCACTAGAATTAAAGTTGCAGCGCGAGGGGTATGAGACGATCAGCGCCCACAACGGGCAGGAAGCCCTTGATCTTCTCAAGCGTGACCGGTTCGACGTCGTACTGCTCGACCTTATGATGCCGGTCATCGACGGTTTCCAGGTGCTTGAGCAGCACGCTTCGTTCGCCAGTACTCCCGTCATTTTTGTCCTTTCCAACCTCAGTCAGCGTGAAGATGAAGAGCGCGTGATTGCTCTCGGCGCCAAAAAGTACTTTATTAAGTCTGACACGCCCCTCTCTGTAATCGTCGAAGAGGTGAAAAACGCTTAGCAACCCGCGACTGCGGGTTGGATAGCATGGTGGGCATATGTATCCAAGTATCGACAAAATAAAAGCTTTTCT
>DASYJQ010000085.1:0-6158 GCA_035996265.1 Saccharimonadales bacterium (SeqCode) | reverse complement strand
CGGCGCCTTCTTTGTCCATCTTGTTGATAGCGACAATAATTCTAGCCCCGGCTTTGCGGGCAAAACGAATCGCTTCAATAGTCTGGGGCTTAATGCCGTCGTCGGCTGCCACCACAATAATAGCGATGTCGGTCAGGTGAGCGCCATGTTCGCGGATAGCGGCAAACGCTTCGTGACCCGGGGTATCCAGGAACGTGATGGCACGGTTGTTGCGTACGACCTGGTATGCGGAAATGTGCTGGGTAATGCCGCCGGCTTCGCCCTTAGCTACCTGTGCGCCACGAATAGCATCCAGCAAGCTAGTCTTACCGTGGTCAACATGACCCATAACAGCTACAACTGGCGGACGGGACTGCGCCTTGTCAGTGTGTTCGCGCTTTTCGCGGACCGGCACAACAGTTTCCTGTACCTTCTTGGTAAGCTCTACCTCAAGGCCAAGTTCCTGAACAATAATCTGAGCCGTATCAAAATCAATGCGCTCATTTACCGTAGACATAACGCCGTTCTTAAACAGCTCTCCAATAACACGTGTTACCGGCAGGCTCAGCTTTTCAGCCAAGGTGCCGACGGTGATCATATCTTCGATTTCGATTGTTCTTGCCATCGTTCACCTCTCTGCCGGATCCTGCCGGCGTTACGTGGCTCGTACTAATTTGTACCAGCTACTATTTTGCGCTCTTGAGGCTCAAAGCAATTTTGCGTGCATCGTTGTCGATGTCCAACACCTTGAATTGCTTCTTCTCATTGAGCTTGAAGATCTGCTGCGGGTCAACAGTTTCGTCGTCGCTCATTTCGGAAACGTGTACTAAAGCTTCTACACTCGGTGAAAGCTGTACAAACGCGCCGAACGGAGTGATGCGGGTAATCTTACCCTCTACGATGTCGCCCTTGTTGAAAGCTTTAACTTCTTTCAGCCATGGGTCTTCGCTCATCTGTTTCAGGCTCAAGCTCAAGCGGTCCTTATCGATAGCAATAATTTTGGCCTGTACTTTGTCGCCAACCTTGACGTAGTTGCGCGGGTCTTCAACACGTTCCCAGGAAATTTCCGAGATGTGAATCAGGCCTTCAATGCCGTCAACGTTTACGAATGCACCGAAGTCGATGACACCAGTCACAACGCCTTCTACTACATCACCGACTTTTAATTCGGCAAAGCGAGCGTGCATGTCATCCTTAACAGCCTCCTTCTCAGAGAAGATCAGCTTGTTGTCTTTGCGGCTAACGTCGAGTACGCGGACGCGAATCGGCTGGTTAACCAGTGCGTTCAGCTTCTGCAGGATCTCATCCTTGTCAGCGCCAGATACGCGTGGGTAATGCCCGGCGGCCAGCTGGCTAACAGGCAGGAAGCCACGAATGCCTTCCAGTTCTACGAGCAAGCCACCACGGTTTGCGTCGTAAGGAACTACTTCTACGATCTCCTGATCGTCGAAGACCCGCTTGAGTTCATCCCAGCCTCGGTCCTTAGCGGCCCGCTTCATGCTGAGAAGGGCGTGGCCCTCTTCCATTTCAGGGTCGATAACGCTAACGGTTATCGTAGCACCCTCTTCCAGGGGCTGTCCGTGCGACAGCTCGCGGCGCATTACTACGCCGACACCCTTCGCACCAAGGTCAATCCAGACCTCGTGCTTACGAACTGAGCTCACGACGCCTTCAATGACGTCGCCGACCTCGAGTTGTTTGACATCACTGCCTTCTAGCAGCTCGTCCATTGTTACTGTACTTTTTGACATGTTCTTACCATGCCTCCTTCAAATGTATTTCTGTCGGCGACTCTTAGAGAGCTGCCGCAAGATTACTATCATTATACCCCGTTTATCTCTTATGGTCAAAGGTGTATCAGCACAGCGAACCGCGCCGGTACATGCCTTAGCTATGGCGGCTTGGTAAAGCCGCGTGATACACTAAAAACATCATGTATTTGGGGATAGATATAGGTGGCACGAAGACGCTAGTGGCGACCCTCGACGGCCGCGGCGTCATCGACGAGCGTATCAAGTTCCCGACCCCTACCGACTACACTGCTTGGCGAGACCAGTTGGCAGAATCTGTTGATAAATTATCAACAAAAAAATTCACTGCTGTCGGTGTTGGCGCTCCCGGTCGTATTGACCGTGACCACGGCATCGGCCTGGATATGGGCAACCTGCCTTGGCACGATGTGCCCATCAAAAAAGACCTGCAAGCACTCTTAGACTCTCCCGTCGTTGTAGATAATGATGCGAACCTGGCAGGCCTATCTGAGGCAATGCTCCTCAAGCAATACGACCGGGTGTTGTACGTAACGATAAGCACTGGTATTGGTACTGGTTTTATCGTTAATCAGGCCATCGAACCGTCGTTTGCCGACTCTGAAGGCGGCAAGATGATGCTGGAACACAACGGTAAAGTAAAAGAGTGGGAAGACTTTGCCTCCGGCCGCGCAATATTCGAACGCTACCGCAAGCCGGCCCGTGACATAATAGATCCGGCTGCTTGGCGCCGCATAGCTAAAGACATTTCAGTCGGCCTGATCGACCTTATAGCCGTCGTACAGCCCGAGGCCATTGTTCTTGGCGGCAGTATCGGCACCTATTACGACCGATATCGTGAATACCTTAACGAAGCCCTCCACCGTTACGAAACACCATTAGTACCCATTCCGGTAATTATGAAAGCCAGTCGCCCCGAAGAAGCCGTCGTATACGGCTGCTACGACCTGGCGAAAAGCACCTATGGATCAGCTCGTACATAAACTCCGCCGCGATTATCCGGCGCTAGCCTTCGCGGCCGGCGATTCGCCGTGCTGGTCGCCGAGTGATAGCCTCGTCTATTACACGCCTGGCGCCGAACATGGCCCAGCCGGGCTGTTGCATGAATTAGCACATGCCCTCATGCGCCACAACACCTTTGCCAATGATCTCGACCTTTTAAAAAAAGAAGTTGAAGCCTGGGATGAAGCCTGTCGCTTAGCCGCCGGTTACGCAATAGAACTTGACCAGGACCACATACAAGACTGCCTCGATACCTATCGCGACTGGCTGCATAAACGTAGTCTGTGTCCAACTTGCCGTGTAAACGGTCTTCAGACGTCCATACAACGGTATAATTGCTTGAATTGTGGGCATAGTTGGCAAGTGAGTGCATCACGCTCTTGCCGCCCCTACAGGCTCTCTAAAACGGTCAGGACATAAAAAGAACCGGCATTGCTGCCGATTCTTTAAGTGCTACTTATAAGGAGTAAACCTTAGGCAGCTTTTTTGGTGCGGCGTGAAATACGACCACCCTTGGCACCAGCAACACGAGCAAGTTCGCGGTTAGCGAAAAAGCCACCGGTCTTACCGAGCGTACCGCCCTTTGCACCAATTTTGGCGTAAAAGTCGCTACCGTATTTTTCTTTGTTCGTTTGTGCAGCAGCTTTGCCGCCTGCTTTAGTTCCAGCCATGCTAAAACCTCCCATTAATAAGTAGTTGCTTTCGTCTCTCAGTGAAATAGCAAAAGGGCCCCTGATTACCCAGGAAGCCCTCTATTTCTCGTACGAAATTAAGCTTATGATATCACGCTATTGCGCTAATGTCAATACTAGTTACTAGCGGCACTGGCCACTGGAGTTTCCATGCGGCGGTATGCGGCAACTGCCAGAACGCTCTTAGCGCGAGCTACGTCCGGACTGTAGCCTTCGGCTTCCGGCTTGTAGGCCAATGCGTCGTCCCACAGTTTTACGTACAGACCCTTCAGGTCGTTAGGGGTTGTATCAGCAGTTAAGCCGTATTCTTGAGCCAAGGTAGAGACGCCCATAGCCAAACGAAGTTTTTCTTCAGCATGCGCGGCCGGTTCAGTTGCGGCAATATCTTCAGGTGCAAAGGTAATATTACCAGAGTTAACCATCAGTTCATCGGCCATTGCAGCCATGCCTTCGGCGCTACCGTGAGCCAATAGGGCCTGAGCCTGCTCGTGAGCGGCGGCGAGGTTGTACTGAGTTTGCTGTTCTTGCTGTACTAGAGTTTCCATATGAGCCATGCTCCTTACTATGTAAAATAACTATTTCATTATAGCATGCAAAGCTGCTTTTGGCAATACTCTTTATGCTTAAACTATCTTGGATCTTGGACGCCGGCGACTTGCAGTGTTCCTGCGCCGATCAAGTGCGCGCTCAGCAAGCCGGCAGCAAGACCAGTGTAAGCGTCAGGCGTCCTGACAGCATCTTGCAACGGGATAAATACGACCCGACAATAGCACTATTTTGTGATTTAATCTACTTAAAAAACTTTCAAAAAGACAAAAGCCACCCTATTCGGATGGCTTTTGTATAACTCGGCACCGTGCTATTTTCCCAGGGGTGAACCCCAAGTATTGTAACCGCGGCGAGGCTTAACTGCTGTGTTCGGCATGGGAACAGGTGTTTCCCTCGCGCCATGGGCACCGAAAGGACGCCATCTCGTAAGATGAAAGCGTCGTTTCGATGCCCATTCGGTGCTGGTTCGGATTTTTAAGCTTCAAAATAACAAACGATGTGTTGTCAGAATATGACAAACACCAATAACTAGTCAATGCAGTTCCTCACTCTAACCGGGTAAACCCGGCGTCGAATGAGAAACCGTAAAAAGTCGATGGGACTATTAGTACACTTCGGCTGCATACATTGCTGTACTTCCACCTTGTGCCTATCAAACTGATCGTCTTTCAGTGTCCTCATAGGGAAATCTAATCTTGAGGTCAGTTTCACGCTTAATATGCTTTCAGCGTTTATCTGGTCCGCACATAGCTACCCAGCCATGCCATTGGTATGACAACTGGTACACCAGCGGTGCGTCCACCCCGGTCCTCTCGTACTAGGGGCAGATCCTCTCAAATTTCCTTGCGTCCACAGCGGATATAAACCGAACTGTCTCACGACGTTCTGAACCCAGCTCACGTACCTCTTTAACCGGCGAACAGCCGGACCCTTGGAAGGTGCTCCCCCTCCAGGATGAGATGAGCCGACATCGAGGTGCCAAACAGCGCCGTCTATGTGAACTATTGGGCGCTATAAGCCTGTTATCCCCGGGGTAACTTTTATCCGAAAGCTCTGCCGATACCACACTCGTGTATATAAATATACTGACAGAGGAAAACTTACTCCGACTTTCGTCCCTGCTCGGCTTGTAGGCCTCACAGTCAAGCTGGCTTATGCGTATACACTATCGATTCGATTTCCATCCGAACCTAGCCAACCTTTGAACGCCTCCGATACTCTTTAGGAGGCAACCGCCCCAGTTAAACTACCCACCAGACACGGTCCCCTAACCGGAACCAATTCTCGAACTATCCTCAGAAACTGAGAATGCTCCAAAATTGATTGCGGTCAGGGTTAGAATCAAACCATAACAAGGGTGGTATTTCACCGGCGACTCAACCTAGGCTAGCGCCTAAGTTTCAAAGTCTCCCACCTATTCTACACATGTTATAGCCCGACACAATGTCAAGCTGTAGTAAAGCTCCACGGGGTCTTTTCGTCCTGCTGCGGACAGACGGCATCTTTACCGTCAATGCACTTTCACCGAGCTCTTCGTTGAGACAGTACCCATATCATTACGCCATTCGTGCGGGTCAGAACTTACCTGACAAGGAATTTCGCTACCTTAGGACGGTTATAGTTACCGCCGCCGTTCACCGGGGCTTCAGTTAGAAGCGTAAACCTCTCCCCTTAACCTTCCGGCACCGGGCAGGCGTCAGCCCGTATACATCCACTTTCGTGTTAGCACAGACCTATGTTTTTGGTAAACAGTTGCATGGGTTCCTTAGTTGCAGCCCCCTCACTCTATCAACCACGATAAAGGAGTACATTGGGGTACAGCTTTCTTTTCGATATGTCTCAAAATTTACTCGTTTATACAGGCGTTGTAAGAAGTTAAAAACTTACAAACACTACTGTTGTTTCCAGAAAAGAAAACTGACATTCAATTGCCTTCACAGTGATTAACACAGTGAGGGGGCAGGCCTTATTCCGAAGTTACGGCCGCTTGTTTGCCGAGTTCCTTAACGAAGAATCACTCGTACACCTTGGTCTACTCGACCTGAGCACCTGTGTCGGTTTGCGGTACGGATGGCAGTGTACACGCGTTAGGTAGCTTTTCTAGTCACCACCTTCACGAGAATTCGATCACAAGGATCGTTTCATTCGTAGCTATTTCTACTACTTA
>DASYJQ010000084.1:0-5541 GCA_035996265.1 Saccharimonadales bacterium (SeqCode) | reverse complement strand
AGCGGCGGCGGTCGCGGGTTTGGGTGCGGGCGTAGGCGCTATCGGCATCAATCTGCAGCCAGACAAGTACCGGTTGTACGTGGTGCTTGCGAGCCATTTCGCGCAGGATACGGCGCTGATTGCCGCGGACGGCGTTAACATCGTATATAGCGCTCAGCCCGGCGTTTAAGAATTCGCCCGTCATGTAGTCCATTAACTGGGTGATAACTTCGTTTTCTTCTTTGTCGTACCGGGGCGTCTCAAACAGCTCGCCGCGGATGCGGTCGCCGTGGACATGCGCAACTTGCAGGTGTTCAGTAATCTGACGGGCAAAATAGGTCTTCCCGGCGCCCGGGAATCCGTACAGCATAATTAGAAATGGCTTAGTTGGAACTACCTTAGTCATGTGTAGTAATAGGTATACCACATCTGGCTAGCCGAGTGAAGCAGGCACTGTCGTAAAACATATTAAAAAACATGCTGTTAGGAGACGGTCACAGGCAGCCCTAAGAAAGCGCCGTATTGTCCGGCAGCTGTACGCAGCGCTTGGCGCTGGACAGGCGTCAACGGCTCGAACATTTCCGTTTTAAGCAGTACGCCTTTTGTGGCGGCTGTCCGCCGCCACATACCTTCCCCGTGAGTATCGACGACCACCAGGTGATTCATGACCGACGACGAACGGTTTGGCGGCAGATGACGGAGCCGTGAGTCGTCAAACAAGGCACTACGGTCGGCGTACCCAATGCCCAGTTCGTCATAGTTGGGTAGTAGATAGACGTGTGGTGACGGCGGCAGCGGCCCAGGTTCGCCAGGCGCGAACCATAATTCGCCCTCGTTAACTAGTTTTTTCGCAACCGCCACCAGACCTGCCTTAGCCTCGGTGACAGACAATCCCGACCACCAACTAAAATCTTTTACCGTGGCCGGACCGCGCGTACTAAAATAACCGAACACCAGCTTAGCCAGCGCCGCTTCTCGCGACAACTCCGGAGCATGGGGCACGCGCTCTTCTAATAAAGCGTAGCTCTGCTGTTTGCCCTTCATCGGGCCGCTGCATATAAGCGATTCCAGCTCGGCGTTCATCAGCAGATGCACCATACGCTGGTTACTGGTATCGATGCCAGCTTTTTCCAGCTCGGCTGCTATTTCGGTGCGTGTCATGTAATTGTTGCGGCGCAGTAGTTTGGCCATCATCGACTCGCTTTGCTTGAATACTGTACTGTCCAGGCCTAATTGGCGGTTGCGGGAGGCGCTCATGGCCTGTACGCGGCCGGCTGTCAACATCAGCAGCCAGCGGATGTCGGCCGGGTGCACGTAATGCCACGTCGGCCGCAATACATGAGTACGTAGTATTTTACCGTCGTCAAAGTCTTTTTGGATGGACTGGTCAGTCGCGCCCTGAATACGTTGGCCAAGACCCCACTTAGCGCCCGGGTGATCCTGAGATTGTATGGCGACCAGCGTTCGTACAGCCTCTGCCGGCGATTTGAACTTATCGCCAAGCAGGCGCTGGGCATGCATACGGCGTTGGATGATTTCCCGGGCTGTCATATTACTCAAACGGGTTGGTACGTTGGTTTTCAAATAATGTCTGGACGTTGACGCTGTTATCTTTGAGGCTTTGCAGCTGCTGCACCGCTTGCGGATCGATACGCAGCGACGGCGAGGATTTAACTTGCGATGTGACGGCGTTTTGGTCAACCTCTGCGTTACTCAAGCTGTTAATACGCAGTATTACCAGGGAATACGCCGCGGCAAAGAGCACTACTATCAACACTACCGTGTAGGGCTTAAGCATCATAACGGCTTTTTTGCCTGTAAGCAGTAACGGTTTCAGATCGAACTTCAGGTCGTTTTTCATGGCTTAAGATACTCGCTTACGTTCAATGTAAAGGACAACTTATTGGGCTTGGTCGGATCGGGCAATATTGTTATGCCGTTGACGAGGGCTGTGCGGCGGTTGTGTTCCAGGGCGTCCAGGAAGCTAATAAACTGGTCGTAATCAGATGGCTGGGTCGTGTCAGACTGGATGGCAATCTCCAGGCTGTACACGCCGCCGATACCTTTGACGGGCTTTAATTGCGACAGCGCAGCATTAGCAGAGCCGACACCGACGCCGCCGAGCGTGGAACTTGGGAAAGTAATCGAGCCGAGTTTAATGCCGTTGGCTTCGGCGATGGCCACGATCTCGCGTACGGTTTGGGCTTGGTTTTTGTCCTGGGGCACGATGTTCTGGGCAATTTCACTCAGGGATTTGTACTTGGTAATATCGGCACGGGCTTTGTTCAACTGCTGTTGCTTTTGGTCGAGAACAGCACTGTTCGTCTTGGCTTTAACCAGCTGTCCGGACTGCTTTTTGAGAACTGCAGTCGAAATATACATGCCGGCAAGCAGCACGACAATACACAGGCCGATCGAGCCTAACAGCAGTTGGTACAGACGCTTAGCGCTCATTACTTCTTCACCTTGTTGCTAATAAACAAGAACGGGTTGTCTTTAACAAAGGATGCGCGGATAACAATAGTGCATGGATATTTGGTACTGCTGCCGGTGGCCGGCTCAACGCAAGTGATGCTGACTATGTCGGCTTTGGCAAAGATTTTGTTAGCAGGGTCGGCCAGGTTGACTTGCAGCTGGGTGGCCGTCCGGTAATCGACTGTGCGGGCAGTAATATCTACTCCGCTTCGGACGTCGGTGATACTCAAGCCGGTCAAGTTGGTGTTGGCCGGGATACTGACGGCCAGCTGTTTGAGCAGCTGCGAAAACAACACTTCCTGGGAGAGCACCTGCACCGCCAATTTAAGATTGCTACTAATACTCTGGACGGTCTTTTCGACCTCATTCTGTTTTTGGTCGACCAGGCTTTGAGCGGCAATTTCCGCCTGCGATTTGAACGTGTTAGTGGTCTGCTTTAAGTAGATAACTCCGACGGCGCAGAGCAGTACCAAGCCAATCAGGCCAACACCAAACAGCCCCACGATACGCCGTAACGACGTGTTACGCCGGGCGTAGTGATATTCTTGCTTCAGTTCAGGCGGCAGCAGGTTGATCATGTCCTAAATACCTCGCCGGATTTCATAAGGGCTAGGCCGGCAACAGTGACATACATTAAGCGATCGGCGGGTATCGGCGGTTTAAGCCCGTCGTGCTCGAACAGTGCCCAGGGGTGATTGTGGGTGCGCGTCGGCACTTTAAGGACGTCGGTCAGGTAGTCGCCGAGGCCCGGCATGTTGGCTCCCCCGCCGAGGATAACGATTTGACCGACGTGTTTATCCGGCCCGTATCGCTCTTCGTAGTAGCGCAGCATGCGGCGGATTTCGGTTACGAGCTGCTCCAGCGGTTCCTGCAAGGCGGCGACAACTTCTTTTTGGACTTTGCTGACATCCAGGCCGTACTTGGTTTTGATATCACCGGCTTCTTCTAGTGTGATTTGCAGCTTATTGCGGATGGCTTCGGTAAACACCAGGCCGCCAGCCGGTACGGTACTGGTCGCCAAGACAGTTTTGTCGACAATGCAGATGTCGGCCGTCAGGGAGCCAAAGTCGATAATCAAGCTGGGCACGTCGCTTTGCCGGTCGTTACTAAACAAGCGGGCGCAGGCTGCCATGGTCGGCTCGATGAGTATCGCCTCCAAGCCTATCATGGTCGACAGCGCCAGATACGAGTCGACAATTTTCTTAGGGACAGCCACCACGAACAGTTCAATGCCGTTGGCCGATTCATTGGTAGTTACATAGTCTAGATACAAGTCCTGCAACGGCACCGGCACATACTGCTCCAGTTCGAGTTGCACGGCTTCGCGCAATTCGGCGTCGCTTAACTTGGGCAGCTGTATGGCCCGCGAAAACGTTCGGTATGTCGGTATGGCCATAGCCACCCGTTTGGCGGTTATGCGCCCGACAATATCGTGTTGGAACATGGCGTGTATCTTGGTAGCAATGGCTTTAGGGTCGATGATTACCCCGTCGTCCAGAGCGTGAATATCGAATTTGGTGGTGCCGTAGCCGTCGATGACTGTTTTGCCGTCATGCGTGCCCAATTGCATGGCTTTAAGCGACCCGTGCCCAATATCGAGTCCAAATAGCGGCTTGTCTTTATAGAAGTAAGTCGGTTTATTCATGTGCTTTGTTCGCGGCACCTCTGCTTATTTAAAGATACCATAAGCCCAATGGTTTATAATAGAGGTAATTATGGGAAGCCCACATTCACGGGAGAATGGTTTTACACTAGTGGAACTGACGGTCACACTAGTGGTGTTTATGATAGTTGCCATCAGCCTGTTCGGGCTGTTCACCTCGTTGGTGCGCAGCACGATCATCGCCAAACGCGAGGCCGTGGCGACATCACTGGCGACCAACGAGATGGAGTATCTTAAATCATTGCCCTACGACACGTTGGCTGTCGCGGGCGGCAGTATATATGCCACTAACCCGCTGCCGGCCAGCACGGCCAAGACGCTGAACGGCGTGAAGTATACTGTTAAGACCAGTATTAACTACATCGATGATGCTTACGACGGCTGCTTTAATTACGGCAGTCCGGCTGCTACCCAGCTCTATTGCCGTAACTACCCGCCCCCT
Source organism: Saccharimonadales bacterium (SeqCode) (assembly GCA_035996265.1). GTDB lineage: Bacteria > Patescibacteriota > Saccharimonadia > Saccharimonadales > UBA4665 > PMNU01. The sequence continues at coordinate 982 of DASYJQ010000084.1, read as the reverse complement.
AGCGGCTCTCCGGCGACCGACTCCAACCCACAGGATTACAAGATAGTTCATGTGACAGTCACCGACAAATCCAACCTCAAGTTGGCGCAGGTCGATACCCAAATATCCTCCCGTGTATCTGAAACAGCCAGCACCACTGGCGCGATATTCGTAACGGTTATCGATAACAACGGCAATAAAATATCCGGGGCAACCGTAACAGTTACCAATGTGACCATTACCCCGGCAGCCAACGTTTCCGATACTAGCGATAGTAACGGAACAGCCATTTTCTATGGCTTGCCGCCGGATAACGGCACCGATTACATTATCACGGCATCTAAAACCGGCTTTTCGTCGCTCACAACGATCCCCGCCGCCGGTGCTCTGCAACCGACATATCCCAGCCAAAAGATACTTACCCAGCAATCATCGTTCGTAACGCTAACCCTCAAGCAGCAGGCGGCTAACAGTTTGATTGTTGAAACCGTCGACGCTTCGGGCAACCCGCTGCCGAACGTTAAGGTATACATAAAGGGCGGCTACAAAAAGTACACGGCGCCGGCCGACACGGCATATTATTATGACAACTTAACACCCAGTGACGCCCGGCCGGTTACCGACGCCAGCGGGCTGACCGTTTTGCAGAACCTGACGCCCGGCCAGTATATATTTTGCGGCGACGCCGGCGGCACCAGCTGCACAGTGGGGGCGACCACCTATTACGCCATAGCGGCCGTGCCGTACGGCGGCACTAACCCGTTTAACCCGGTCGCCGTACCGTCATATGACCCGGCAGCGCCGCCGGTTACCTTTGATTATAGCGGCGCCGGGTATATGCAAAAGGTCCGGCTCATGCTAACTACGTCAGCTAATTACCCGCGCGTCACTAGCGTTAACCCGTCTAATGTCAGCAAGACTGGCGGCACGATCGGCAATCAGCCATTTACGGTTACCGGCACTAATCTACCCTGTTCGTCTATAGCCGCGTCATGCAGCACTG
>DASYJQ010000083.1:0-7374 GCA_035996265.1 Saccharimonadales bacterium (SeqCode) | reverse complement strand
AGCTGCAACAGCTGCTGGTATTCGCAGCTGGTTTTGAGGACGGTAACAACCTGCTCGTCGCTGAGGTTGGCGTCTTTGGCGACCTCGTAGCGCTGGACGCCGTTGTTGGCAGTTTCGCCGCCAACCATCACGCCGCAGTCTTTAATATCGACGGCAAACTCCCGCTTGTTGTCGTCATTGCGGGCGGTAATGCCCAGGATGCCAATGCGCGGGATCAGCCAGCTGTAGGCGCCGTAGGCGGCGGCAGTGCCAGTGCCGGCGGCGACTATCGCCAAAGTCACTAGGGCGACCTTGGGTAAGTGTAATAAACGCATGTGAATCTCCGCTATCGGCAGATGTAACCGCCCGGCCAAGGGTCGCTTGCGCGGCGTATCGCCGATACTTTTTAGAATATCGTTAGTAAAGTTATTGCTGAGCGGCCGGCGTGGAGTGACGCGTTGGCGCTGCAGCAGGTCGTGTATATCGCCGGTCATGACAATTCCCTTCTGAGCTCGGCTTTTGCCCGGGCCATCCACACTTTTACGGAGCCAAGGGGCGAACCCATGGCCGCTGCTATTTCTTGATAACTCAGTCCCTGCCAGTAATACAGACTGATGGCCGCCCGGTAGCGCGGCTGGAGGCGGTTGACTGCATCGCGCAGTTCGGCGCGTTCTGAATTGTCGTGCGGGCCTGGCCCGGTGGCGGCCACGGAGGCGATGACATCGTCGTCGGCGGCAACTTCACGGGCGGCGCGTTTGAGGTAATTCAGCGCTTTGTTGGTGGCTATTTTGAACAGCCACGTCGCGAGCCGGTAGGCCGGGTCGTATTGGTGCAGGTTGTAGTAGGCGCTGATGAACGTATCCTGGGCAATGTCCTCGGCTACGTCCTCGTCGCGCACAATTGCAAAACTATGATGATACACGGCGTTTTTATAGCGGTCGACCAATTCGGCGAATGCCTGTTGGTCCCCTTGCTTACTGCGGGCAATGAGCCCGGCGTCATCTGCGATTTGCATATCCTATATACAATACAGCCTGGCTAAAAGTTACAAACTTACTTATGGTACGGCAGCCCGGCGTTGATGGTGCTGGCGCGATACAAAGCTTCCAACAATACGACCATCGCCAGGTCGTGCGGGAATGTTAGTTTAGAGAAACTCCACAGGTAATCGGCGGCGCCGATGACGTCGTCTGGTAGGCCTTCCGGCCCGCCGATTAGCAGGCACACTTCCCGGCCGTCGATAGCACGTTTTTGCAGGAAGGCAGCCAGCTGCGGGCTGGACAGCTGTTCGCCTTCGATCACAAGCGCGACTTTGTAGGCGCTGCCAGCTGCACTAAGCAGCTGGCCCGCGTCGTACGCCCATTTGTCCGGGATGTGGGTAACCCGTATTTCGTGGTAGTGCGTAAGCCGCTGGAGGTATTCATCCCAGCCGGCTTTAGCGAAAGCCAGTTTGGGTTTGCCGACGGTTACGATATGCAGCTTCATGGCTACAGTGTACTACCTTTCGGATATTTACTAGTTGGTACGCAATGTATGATTACGTTTGACGTATGTGTTTGAGTATTGCATAGCACCTCAGTTAAAGCGTATAATTGCGGGCTATGGATATAATTAACGCCCAAGTTCTTGCTGAACAAGCCCGGCAGTATGCCGCTATGTCGGCCGGCATGACCGAAGCCATACAGGCTGCCGGTTCCGCCGACGCTGCGTTTGCCGATATGCAGCACCAAGCTGTGGCTGCCGCGTCGCACCAAACGCTGGTTACGACCTTTATAGATGCCCTGCCGCATGTAACAATGCATAGTGAATACAATACACGTTCCATGCGGCGCGATGAGACCGTACGATTTTGTGCCGCGTCCATCCCTGAGCTTCGCCAATTGCGTGGTACGACTATCAATACAACGTATGCTCAGCCGCATCATAATGCCGACGCGGGCTCCTGGTCGGTCGACCGTGGTCGCTGGCCGAGTTTTGTTATTGGCAGCACGGCGTCGTTGGCCACGCGCGGCGAAGATCCGGTACAGTTGCTGGTCGCATCGGCGGCAGCTGAGGGTAATCCCCCACGCCTGGCCATCGTTAATACCTGGAAAGCCGAAGCTGAACTTTTGCAACAACTATTGGCTGAGCAGACTTTAAAAGAGCCGGCTGAGCGCGAATTGCAGAGCATGTTCGTTCCCACCCCCGAAGGTCATTTGGTTGTTGAACCCGGCATTCGCACCGTCCAGCTGGACGATAAAGTGTACACCCGGCGCATGGCGCGCAAGGCCGCTGCAGGTGCCGCCTATTATATTGGCGGCGGGACAATCCACGTTTCATCGGTAACAACCGAGCCTGGCGCCCTTCAGGCCGGTTTGCCTGAGACGTATTTGCGCTGGTTTGAAGTGCCCGCCCATCTGGCCCACCTGGCCATGATCCACGGAAAAACTGAAGCACTGGCGGTTGCCTTTGAATCGCTGCCGAATGTTGGCGCCACCGCTACCGTCGAGGAATTAGTAGCGCGGATGCGCGCCGTCCCGGCTATTGCTTCGTAAGTTTGGCGATGTTGGCTTGCACCTGAACGGTGGCCCGGCCGTTAAAATAATCGTGCACGGCGCGTTCGGCGCCGGGCAGCTCTGCCCGCTGGTAGTCGTCGACGAGCACTACCCCGCCCGGCGCCAGTTTGGGCCAGACCAATAGCAGCGACCGGAGGATTGAGCCGTAAAAGTCGCCGTCCAGGAACGCGAAAGCGATTTGTTCCGGCACGTCGGCATCAGTTAGTTCGTCGAACCACCCTTTGTGAATGATTGGCGGCTGCAGGTTGGCGCTGTGGAATTGCCGCAAGAACGCTTTTTTGCTGACGTTTAACTTGCCGGCCGTAAAATCAACACCGGCGGCGCTCTGGTCGGCCGCCGATTTTTCGGGCAGCCCGGCGAACGAGTCGTAGACGTGGAATTCGCGGCTGGCCGATACACCCCGCTCGTCCAGGAGCCGCCGGATAAATAAACTGGTCGTGCCGGCGTAGCAGCCGAATTCAACAACGGCGCCCGGCACTTTGGCGGCGAGCACTGCATCAAGCTCATTCCAGATAAATTCCACATCGCCGGCACTAACCTGGTCGGATACTAATAAATGGCCGCGGAAGCGGTTTTTAGTGGTATCGGGTACTTTGTGAAATTGGAAAGCGTCGGGGTCCATAGCCGTATTATACGATGCGCGCCTCAGGCAGTTCATTCCAATCGGACACGTAGCGCGGCGAGCGGGTTTGGTGTTTTGGCCGCCAGGCAGTGCCGAGGTTTTCGGCGGCGTAGTGCAGCTTGCCCTTGCCGTGTTTTTTGTTGATGGCGTCTAGCGCCTGCATGCGCGCCTGGGCGCGGTCGTGAACGTTGCCTTGTACGTAGCCGAGGATGTCGGTTTGCAGCGCGTCTTCGGGCAATAGATCATGCACGTAGACCCCCAGTTGGTGATACTGCTGGTCCGGCAAAAAGACCTGCCCCAGTTCGTCTACCAGGCGTGAAATAATCTCGCCGCTATCGGCGGTGGGCTGGGTCAGTTTAACGTCGCGCACCCAGCTGCGGTAGCCCGGTTTATGGCGGCTGGTATTGGTGAAGAAACCAATGCGTTTGGCGATCAGGCCCTGGCGGCGCAGGCTGTAGGCGGCCTGGGCGCCAAGCGTGGCAATGGCCGATTCCAGTACATGGGCCTGCCCGGTGTCTTCGCCAAAGGTGCGCGACCGCATGATGCTTTTGGCCGGTTCATGTTCACGCGTCAGGCCGAAACAGGCCGTGCCGTTCAGCTCGGCCACCATTTGGCGTCCGCGGACGCCCATTAATTGTTGGGCGTGCTGCGGGCGCATCCGGGCCAGCTGCCAGGCGGTGCTGACGCCTTCGGCGCGGAGCTTGGGCGCTAGCCGCCAGCCGACGCCCCAAATGTCTTTGACGGGCATGGCGCCGAGGTTGGCCTCGATAACGGCCGGGCTGGCATCAGTAAAACTAAATGACCCCCGGTGTTCGTTGCGTAGTTTGGCAATTTCACTGGCCAGCTTGGCCAGTGTTTTGCTCGGGGCGATGCCGATGCTCACCGGCACGCCGATGTGTTTCATGATGCTGGTGCGCACTGCCCGCCCCCATGCTTCGTAGTCCGGGATGTGCAGCAGCGACAAATCCAGAAAGGACTCGTCGACAGAGTATATTTCGATACGCGGCGTAACGGTCGTTAGCAGCGCTGTTATGCGTTTGCTGATATCCCCGTAAATTTCAAAGTTGGCCGAAAACGTGGTCACTTTGTGTTCGTTGAATAAGTAGCGCCATTTAAAGGCCGGCGCGCCCATGGGGATGCCCAAGGCTTTGGCCTCGTTGCTGCGGGCCACCACGCAGCCGTCATTACTACTGAGGACCACCACCGGCTTGCCTTCCAGATCTGGCCGGAACAGCCGCTCACAACTTACGAAGAAGTTGTTGCAGTCAATCAGGGCAAATACCGATGGCGGCTGGGCTTGCATAGTGCTACCCATTGTAGCGCACAGGAGCCTGGATTATTTGTAGCTGGTGACTTGAGCGCCGCCCAGGTCTACCCGGCCACAGTCGATAAGGTCAGTCGGACCGACGCCGTATGGATAAGGGTTCGCGACGTCAAGCGGGTTCGCGCCATCGTTGCTAAGGTTGACATCTACTTCGCCTGCAGCCGCGTTAAGCCCGCCGGCGTCATACGCTATAGCGTAATTTGCGGAGTTGGCATCGGCGCCAGTACGCACGGCCTTTAGCTGGGTCCAGGTATTCTTACCGACCAATACGCTGGCGCGCGGGATATCGGCGATTTGGCCATGCAGAACGGTGTTTATAGTGATTTTCCCGTCAAGGGTGCGTGTTGCACCAGTAATACTGCAGGCGCCCAGGGCGTCGGTGGTGTAGCGGAGAGGCCCGCCCAGTGCTTCGTAGCCGGTGTGTTGAGAGGTGTAGGCGGTTTCGTTGCCAGTGGTAGTGTCGTGGCCACCACCTACGGCGAGCGCTGTTTCACCGCCTGCGGCGAACACTAAGCCGATTGCTGCGCCGGTAAGTGCCCGGCCTTTAGGTGACATTTTCATACGTGCGGAACTCCTAAAATCAAGACATATATTAGCATAAATATAGCGATAATGCTAGGAGGTGATCAGCTCGGGTGCAGCGACTAGATCGTGCATCACATGCGTTGGGTAGCGTCTGGTACGCGCGGTATGGCGCAGACAAAGCGCCTGCGTTCGGGTTAAGCCGGGAAAAAGTTCGTCGCATCAGTACTTAGCCTCCACCAGTCAAATAGTCGTCCGCCTTTGCCAGCTTGGTAGTTTTCGATTGCCCGAACGGCAGTCGGCAACGATAGTTCGCGCGCTGCATGCAGGGCGTCATCCCATTCTAGATTGCCCCGCAAGTTTATAAAGGTATCCCACCGTCTTTCTCCCAAGAAGTCATTTATGCGTTCCAGGCCGCTAGTATCCGAGGTAAGCATACCCCGGATAAGCTTGTTTTCGATGTAACTGGCGGTAGTGCGTTGCTTGGCTGCTGTTTCGAGTACGATTGCCGTGCTGATAGTGTTGATTGGGGCGAAGCGGAAGCTTGTCGACGGGTATCCTGCTACTAGCATGGTTTTGTACATCGTCATGTCGGTGAGAGATTCATTAACCCCATGCGGCCATACGTCGCTGAGGTGGGTGTAGCCAACTCTTTGCGTTAGTCCGATGTTGTTTTGTTCCCTGCCATTCTTATCCATTGTTGTCGTTACTGCATGCTCAACCCTAACCAGGGAGACGTCGTGTATTGTTTCGTGCGTAATATCAGAGGCGTACGCGATCGTGTCTTTTTGACGTACGACTATAATCCCGACTTCTGGACGCTGCATGCCTATGGATATTTCAAGGTTTTTACCCCAGCGAGCCGTCACAGCAGCAGCGTAGGCTTCCCGAGTATCAAAGATATGGTAATGACTGAAACCTGTTAGCCGGTCTTCTATGTCGACTCCCGCTTCCCGGCCTACGGCAACGATCGCTTTTTGGATTTTAACTATGTCTCCCAATAATTCTTCGTGAGTTGGTGGTACCTCGCCGGCGAGATGCAGTTCATCTCTCTGGCCTTCTATCTCCACGGGATACCAACCCTTCATCCAAGGGGTATCTTTAACAGGTCCGGTGTACACGTAATGGGGTGAGTATCGGGGTGAGCTGGGGGCTTCAATGGGCAGCACCTCGCTCGCTTCTGTTGCTACGTCGTTAGTGTCCGGCGTCGTATCGATTACTGGATAGACAGCTACTTCCCCGCTACTTTGAGTTACCACCGCGTCTGTACTTGCGGCGGGGCTGTCGCCAGCCTCGGCCGCAGGTTCGGCCTTAGGGACAGGTTCTATGGTCGCAAGACCGCCGACAGGACTTCTCGATGTAACATCATCACCGACGTCGTCTGGACGCCTTGTATTGTCTGCAGCAGGCGGCTCCGCATCAAGCGGCGCGGTAGACGATGCTTCTAGCAGTTCTGCTTCGGCACTGGCTGCCGGCTTCACCGATGCCGGCTCCTCCTCTTCGGGTTCGACTTGTTCCCCGGATACTACCCCCGTTAACGGTATGCGTAGCGGTTCAGGTCGCGGTGCGGCGGGGATCTCGTCGGCATCTTCGTGCGCTGTAATCTCGTCGGCAGTACTGGCCTCTGCGTCAGCTCCGACTCCAGATTCGTCGTCGGCATAATACTCTTCGGGCGTCATATCAAATGCGCTTAAATCAGAAGGCATTGCCGCTTCGCGCAAGGGCGTAAAAGATTGGGCGGTAGGATATTCGGCGCCAGCTTCATTCATGTATAGGAGATAACTATACCATCAAAGCGTGTCCTTGTCACTAAGCTGTCCTGGCTTTGGACGCCTTTTTGCGGAATTGGTGGATGCTGGCAGTGACCACCCCCCAGCAACTACCCTCTTGCGGCTTAGCGCTGTAGTGCGACACCGAAAACTCACCACGGCTGTCGTCCCACCAAATAACGACGTCATCTTTACGCGGGTCCAATCCCCGGTCGACGACAGCGATATCACCGTCAAACACGCCGGCGGCTTCCCACTGGTTGCCGCGGATGCGGAACATGTAGGTACTGGTGCCGTGTTCAATCAGCAGCCGGTTAAAATCCAATGTCTGCAGGCTTTTGTCTGCGGCCGGATTAGGGAATCCGCTGTGTATGCTCACGCCATCGGTAGTGTGTTCTTCCTCGCGCATCGTATATCTATTGTACTACCGGTTTTGGTATACTGGCTTAATAATAAAGCGGGAGGCGGCATGAGTGATGTATTAATTGTAAAGAATATTTCACGGGAGGGTCCTGGCCTGCTCAGCGGCGTGTTGCACGAGCATGATATCACGTATGACGTGATCGATCTTGATGCCGGCGAGGCCTTCCCTTCGCCGCTGGG
>DASYJQ010000082.1:0-2590 GCA_035996265.1 Saccharimonadales bacterium (SeqCode) | reverse complement strand
CGTCTAGTTCTATAGATGCAACCAGCAGCGGAATGACACCGTACGGCTCAGGCTTGCAGATGAAGCCGGCTAACCAGCCAATCGCGCGGCAGTATCGATAGGAACCAGCCGGCGCGCGGGCCGCTTTCTTTGCCGATGATGGCCCGGTATAGGGTTGTAAACATTTCTTTGGGGGCCATGCCCATTTCGTCTTTTAGCTCGTAGATGCGCTCATGGAAGTAGGCGCCGTCGGCATCGGCTGGCGCAGCGGCGGTTTTATCACCCAGCGCCTTCAGGAAAGCCTTCTCGCTGTCGGTAAAACCGTCCACGTCAACGTGTTCAGCCAGAGCGAATTTGACGTCCTCCGGAGCGCGTAAGCGCAGCCATTCAGCGATGAAGGTCAGCTCGGCTTTGATAATGCCGGCCTCTTGCGCGGCGACCTCACTGTATTCGGTACGCTTGATGACTTCTAAGGTTTTGTCGGCGTCCTTGAGCGAGGCCTGATAACTGGCCACCAGGTGCGAAAATGGCACTTGGCTGACACTACGCTGGCTGTCGCCCCGGGTGCAGACGTACCACAGCTGTTGCTCGTCTTCGGTTTTGTCGGGCTTGGCGGCAAACGCGGCGAATTCATCCATAAGCTGGACAACTCCGTTTACCGGGTCGAAGTACAATCGCTTCAGCGGCGCGGCGCGCAAAATAAAGTAACGGACGACTTCGGGGGGCATAATCTTAGAACCCTCGACGGCGTCGAGGCCGGTACCTTTGCTGGCGCTCATCTTTTTAGTGTCGCCTACCATGTTGATAAAGTCGTATGATACCGGATAGGGAGCTTCGGCTTCGTAGACATCTTTCATGATCTGCACGCCGGTGTCGTAGCTGCCGCCCTTGGTCATATGATCGCGGCCGGAGGGTTCAACCTGCACATGCTGCAGCCACCAGCGGCCGGGCCAATCCAAACGCCAGTCGAGTTTTACTTCGCCGGTATCATAGCGAGCAGTCTGTTCATTGCCGTCGGCAGTTTCGTAGCGCACGGTTTTAGCGTCTTTGTCGATTCCCAGATATTTACGGTTTTTAAGGCGGCCGTTGTCCATAACTTGGATCGGCGTCCAGTTTTCGTCCAGCTGGCGGCCGGAGATAGCTTCGAGGGCCTGCTTAGCCAGAGGAATGCGCTCCAGGGCGCGTTCGATGGCGGGCACGAAGAAACCGCTGCGGTACTTTTCGTGCGAGTGGACGAATTCTACTTCGACGTTAAGGGCGGCGCAGCCGTCATAGAGACTTTGCAGGAAAAAGTCAGCATACGACTTGCCTTCGGCGCCGTCGGGCGACGGGACATCGCACAGCGGAATGCCTAGATATTTTTCAAATTCTGCCGGTACGTTGCCGGGAATTTTGCGCAGGCCGTCAAGGTCGTCGACAAAATAGATATGCCGCGCCTGGCGGCCGCGGCGGCGCAGCTCGAGTAAGATAGCGTCACAGGTCACCAGCTCGCGCATGTGGCCAAGGTGGTGCGTACCACTGGGCGAGCCGCCGGATTCAATCAAAATTTCACCGTCGGGGTGCCGGGCGATAACGTCATTTACGATTTGGTCTAACCAATGCATGTATGTGTAGTTCCTTTACGCGCTATTTTACCACAGTTACAGATCAAAAAGGCTCCTGCCGTACAACAGGAGCCTTTGGGAGTGAACGTTTTGCTTGTTAGCTAATGTCTACTATGTTGTACGTAACTGTTTCGGCGGGGGTCTTGATTTCGACCGAATCGCCTTCACGTTTACCCATTAGGGCCTTACCGATTGGTGATTCGTCGGAGATCTTGCCGTTCAGCGGGTCAGCTTCAACAGTGCCGACCACCTGGAATTGCTTGGTCTTGCCATCAACTGACTTTAATTTGATTGTCGAACCCAATACAACCTCACTGTCACCCTTGGGCGCAGTAATGACGGCGACATTAGACAGAATGTGTTCAATCTCGGTAATGCGCGACTCGTTGCGTTCCTGGTCCTGGCGGGCGGCGGTATATTCCATATTTTCGCCGAGGTCACCGAATTCACGGGCAGTCTTAATACGATCGGCAATCTCAGAACGCTGGCCGGTGAGCTCGCCGAGCTCGGCCTGCAATTCGTCAACGCCTTGTTTGGTCAAATGGAATAGTTTGTTCATTGGTTGTTCACTCCTTTTCGTCTGTGCTGTCAAAATGTATGGTATGAACAGGTGTTCATTATATCTTGTTATTTACTGTTTAACGAGCATATTTATCACATTGCCTTGATCCCACATTTGTGCTTCAGTATCTGTCCTTTTCTTGACTTCAACTTGGCCCGCGGCAAGTGTTTTTTCGCTTATTACTATCCTGTGCGGTATTCCTAACAGATCGGCATCAGCAAACTTCTCGCCTGGCCGTGCGTCTATTCGGTCGTCATATAGTACCGCAACTCCAGCCTGAGTCAAGTCTTGATATAATTTATCACCCGCTGCCATAACATCTGGCTTATCGCCTAGGCGAGCAATATATACCTTGTATGGCGCTATATTTTCTGGCCACGCGATGCCCTTTTCGTCGTGGTGAACCTCTACCACTGCGGCCAGTGTCCGGGCGATGCCGATGCCA
>DASYJQ010000081.1:0-1901 GCA_035996265.1 Saccharimonadales bacterium (SeqCode) | reverse complement strand
CTCGAGCACTTTGTTAATGATCTCGCCGAGCGGCGCGATGTCCTTCAAGAAGCACACCAGAACGCCGTCATACGGCCGGACAGGCACTAAACGATATTTGATGTCAGTTACGAACCCGAGCGTGCCCTGCGAGCCGACAATCAGCTTGGTGAGGTCAAATATGCCCGTTTCGCGGTCCCATACGTACCATAAGTTATAGCCCATGGAATTTTTGCTGACGTTAGGTGAAGCGGCCTTGATTTGGTCGTAGTGCTTTTCGATCAGTTGGAACAGCTCTTTATATAAGCGGCCTTCGTAATCTTTTTGGCCCATTTTTTTAATCAGCTGCAGCTTGTTCAGCGGCTTAACGGTGTATTCGTTGCCGTCGGCAAAGACGACTTTAAGCTCGTTGACGAAATCTTTGACCTTGCCATATTCCAGTGATTTTTCGCCGCCGGAGTTATTGGCGACCATGCCACCGATGGTACATAGGTCACGGGAGGCCGGATAGCTGGGCATGATGGCGCCGTGCTTGAGCGTTTCTTTCTCGAAGTCGCGATAAAACACGCCCGGCTGGGCGTGGGCCTCGGCGGCTGTAACGCTTTCAATTTTCGTAAAATGCCGGTTAAAGTCAACGATGACACTGTCGTTCACGGCGCCGCCGGACATATCGGTGCCGGCCGAACGGGCTGTCAACGACAACTCAGGCATCTTCTTCTTGCTGGCCGCGACCAGCTTAACGAGCTTCTGCACGTCGGCGCTGGTCTTTGGTGAAACCACCAGCTGCGGTTTTATTTCGAACAGGGAAGCATCGTGACTGTAAAAGGCCAACGACTCATCAGTATCGTCCACCTCGCCTTTAAAGCCGGTGTCGTCCAGTTTCTTTTTAAAATCATCCATGCTCTAAGCTTAAGCGGTACCGGGCGGCTTCGCAAGACTAATCTAGAACTAGAGGTGGTTGGTAGCGGTATACCCCTTGGGAAATGGCGGAGCGCCGGGCACGACACGCGGGTCGTTCTTGAGGTTGTTAGTGCCGAAAATCAAGCGATCCTGCGGGCCAATTTTGTAGGACAGACTTTGGATGGTATTACCGCCAAAGAAAACGTTCTGGGCGCTGTCGGTCGTGAGGGCCTCTTTGTCGATATTAAAGGTGTTGCCACCAATGTAGACATTGTGGACACCGCCATACAAATACACGCCGCGCCGGCCGCCAAGGAGCGTATTGTCTTGGACATAGTTATTGCGGGAGCCTTGGTTGATGCGTACCTGGCTGGATTGGGCATTGTAGCCAATATTGTTGCGGATGGTGTTGTAATCGGATGCGTAAATGACGTAGTTGTCGACATTGCCGTAGGCGACGTTGTTTTCGATAAGATTGTAGTCGGATTTTTCGTGAAGCATGAAGCCGTGAAGCTTGTTGCCGACCGACACGTTATTACGAATGATGTTGTAGTCGCAACGCTTAGAAACAATGAAGCCGTGCTTACCGTTGTAAGCAAAAACGTTGTTTTCGATGAGGGCGTTGTTGCTGTCATCGTGAGGGTCGAGGCCGTAAATGTCATTATGCGCAAAGTAACTGTTGCGCCAGGTCATGCCCGACGCGCCAAAGGTGAAGGCGCCAAAGTGGTTATTAGTAAAGCTGCTATGCTCCACCCAGCCGGTGGCGATTTCCTGACCCAGCAGGTCGTCGGAGATACGCCAGGACACACCGTAGGTGCCGCCCTCGGCCTGAATCGGGTTGGGGCGCTTAACCGGGGCGCCGTCCGGCAACAAGTCATTGCCCAGGTAGCTGAAATTAACATTTATGGCGTCCATGCGGCCATTCTTGTCGCGTACGAAGGCGCGTTCGTCAGAAAATTTCTTGTCTGGCTGACCAGTAGCCGGATCATAGGAGGTGACAGTGACGTCCTTAAGCAATGCCG
>DASYJQ010000080.1:0-24404 GCA_035996265.1 Saccharimonadales bacterium (SeqCode) | reverse complement strand
ATTGTTCGACAAACTTGCCGATACGGTTTACGGCACCAGAAATGGAACCCCCAAAACCTTAGCTGAAACTTCCGGCCGGGAAGACGCCACGGATGTTGTCACTTCCCCAGGGATGCCGACGGCTGATGAACTCAAGACCTTCTTAGCCGGCGACACGAGGCCCGGAGCGCGTAAAGCTAGGCGGCGTTGGAGCGACTCAGGCAAAGTTCCCTATGCCAAAATTACGGGCGATAAACCTGGTGAAATAGAGTATGGCGTTCTAGACGTTCACGACGAAAGTCGCACGCAAGCAACACGAAAGTACAATACGCGGCCGTACTAACATCCTGAGGCGGCCCACGCTAATCAGCTGTACAATTTTTGAAAACATCGGCGTGCGGCCGAGAAGCATCGCGCTCGCACTAACATTTAGTTACGCTCGTGTTTTGTTTGGCAACGCAGCCTGCAAGTGATACATTGAAGATACATTAACAATAAATATACAGAGTGCAGCGAGAGACCTAGCTCGAAGACCTGCCGGCAACCTGTCGATTAACGATAAGGTGCTCCGTCTAGCCCGCGTTCAGCGGGGAAGATGTCTATCTGACGATACATATCCTTTCCGCAACCAACGCAGAAAGGATATTTTTATGTCAAAACCAACTACACGTCCGAGCGCCAAGGGGTTGTTAGAGCGGCTCCACGAAGGCATTGTGCTTGGCGCCGAAGGCTATATATTTGAGCTGGAGCGCCGCGGCTTCGTCAAGGCCGGCGCGTATGTGCCGGAAGTGCTCATCGACTACCCCTCGGCCGTACGTGAACTGCACCGCGAATTCCTGCGGGCCGGCAGCGACGTGATGGTAGCCCTGACCTATTACGCCCACCGCGAAAAACTAAGAGTTATAGGACGCGAGGCCGAGCTGGAAACGATGAACCGCACGGCCGTGCGTCTCGCCAATGAGGTTGCCCGCGAAGGCGGGGCCTTGGTTGCCGGTAACATCTGCAACACCTGGGCGTACGACACTTCGCGTAAAGTCGCATCGTCAAAGGAAGTCCGCAAACAATATACCGAACAACTAACCTGGGCGGTTGAAGAGGGTATTGATTTCGTGCTCGCCGAAACGCTGGAGTATGTCGGCGAAGCTTTGATAGCCTTGGAAGTTATTAAAAGTTTTAACTTGCCGGCGGTCATTAACTTCTCGGCAATATACGACAAGAGCAAAGATGGGTATAACTGGATAACCGCCTGTAAAATACTCAAAGATCATGGGGCTGACGTCGTAGGTTTTAACTGTGCCCGCGGCCCGGAAACATTGTTGCCGCTGGTGTGCCGGCTGCGCGAGGCCGTAGCAGGCCCAATTGCCGCGGTGCCGGTGCCATATCACACTAACGAGCAGGCGCCTTCGTTCCAGTTCCTGAAAAATCTGGACGGCACCAACGGCTATACACTCGGACTTGACCAGCACTTATTATCCCGGCTGGAAACCGCTGCTTTTGCTTCGGAGGCTGCAGAGATAGGCGTGAACTACCTGGGACTATGCTGCGGAGCAGGAGCGCACCATATCCGCGCGATGGCAGAAGCGCTTGGCCGGACGCCCACAGCCAGCAAATACTCTCCCGATATGTCGCAACACGGCTTATTGGGCGGGGATGCTGTTGTCAAAAAGTCAGAAAAGCGTTTCCTCAAGCAGTGGAAATAGTGGTCCTTATGTTGCGGCGTTCCAGTATAATTACAGTATGAAACGAATCTGGCTCGCAGCGGCGGTACTGGTCACTCTCTGTTTTGGAGTAGGGTATACGGCTATTCAGCAGGCATTGCGCCTTGGCGCAAACGATCCGCAAATATCAATGGCTCAGGACACTGCAACGGCCATCAAACGCGACAATAAACTGTCGGACCTGCTGAGCGGGCGTATAGAAATGGCTTACAGTATGGCGCCGTTTATCATTGTGTATGACAAGATGGGCAACGTCGTGACCGGTAATGGATTATTAAATAGTGAAATCCCGGTCATACCGATTGGCGTATTACAGCACACGCCGGCACTCGGAACGCATGCCGTCACCTGGCAGCCGGCCGCTGGTGTGCGCATCGCCGCTGTGAGCGCTGGAGCCGGCCAGTACTACGTTGTCAGCGGCCGTTCGCTGACGGTTGCCGAAGAGCATATCCAGAGCCTCACACAATACACGCTATGCATGTGGCTCGTGGTCATGGTAGGCCTGGGCGCCGCATATATCATGGTTAACCGGACGCCTGCGGGTCTTACACGCCGAAAAGTCTCCTAAAAACGGACATTTCGCATAAAGCGATCGATAATTGCGTGGCTGCGTTCTTCGAAGGGTATGTGCTCGGAGAGCGTGTCGACAACGTTGTCTTCATTTTCCGGTGAGAAATAGACGCTGGTCATAGGCATGAACCGCTTAAGCGGCAGGAGATCTACATTGGCGA
This sequence comes from Saccharimonadales bacterium (SeqCode), assembly GCA_035996265.1. Taxonomy (GTDB): domain Bacteria; phylum Patescibacteriota; class Saccharimonadia; order Saccharimonadales; family UBA4665; genus PMNU01. The sequence goes on along the minus strand of DASYJQ010000080.1, from coordinate 21,976 downwards.
AAGCTCCTTCGCGCATAATGGAAAACGACTTGAACTCACCATACGGATGAAAGCGCTGCCCCATCGTTAACCCGTCTTTATCGAGTTTATAGGTCAACACGCGCGGCTTTCGTGCCGCAGCGATGCAAAACAAGATCCCTACAATAATAATTGTAACTGCGGAAATCTTATCACGGGTAATCAGGAAGGTAGCTGCCGCCAAAGCTACCGTAGCAGCGGCGACTATACCGTACCAGGCCGGACTTTTGTGATGCGCAATATACTCTGAGGCAGTCCAGGTAACAGCATGTTCCTCGGCCTTCTTGATTTCTTCTTCCTCGGGCGAAAGAAAAGGGGATGGAGCGCCGTGATCATCGGGATCGAACTTGAGGTCATTAGCGGGTTCGCTGACGGGGGGTTGGGGTTGCACGGTCTCCTCACTCATAAGCGGTATTGTATCATTCAATTATCCCGAATTACAAAGCCTATATAAGAAAAGGCTCGCGATTACTGCGAGCCTTTTCTTTGGCGGAGAGGGAGGGATTCGAACCCTCGCGGGAACTTGCGCCCCCCTAACACTTTAGCAAAGTGCCCCCTTCAACCACTTGGGTACCTCTCCGTATTTGTGCCTGTTACAGGTGCATATTGTACCCTGTTTCGGACGTTGGCGGAAGGGGTGGGATTCGAACCCACGGTGAGTTGCCCCACGACGGTTTTCAAGACCGTTACCATCGACCACTCGGTCACCCTTCCACAAATACTGCGAAAAGAAACTGTAACAGGGGTAATTATACCAGTGTAGGATGATTTTTGGAAGTGTTGAACGGCGCGGCGGCAAATACTGCCGCACTCACACGGGCAGCGCCGGCCGCAAGCAGGACGGCGGCGGCCGCTTCGATTGTAGCGCCCGTTGTAAGAACATCATCAATCAATAATATATGCCTTTGCGGGAAGCTTTGGCCCCGTAGCGGCCGAAACGCTGTACGCATCTGTTGTTTACGTTGCGCACGCGTCGCGCCCACTTGGCGTACCGCTGTCGTACGGGCGAGCAGGGGCGCGTAGGGAGCGCCAATGCGGTCTGCCACCAATCGCGCAATCAAACGCGACTGATCGTACCCGCGTTGGCGTACCCGGGCAGGCGCCGTCGGTAGATGCGTGACCAGCCAGTCGCTTTGGCGCGGCAAATCGGCTGCGATACTATCCGCAATATCCTTGGCCGCAGCCCCCGCCCGTTCAAATTTGAGCGCATGAACCACGGATTTCGCTAAACCCTCATATATTACACCTGGCCACACCTGTTGGGTGCCGGGAATCTTTTGCTCGAGCTGAGCGACAGGCAAGGCGGCGGCGCAACACCTGCATAACAGATGACCCTCGACCCCACAGGCCAAACATTCGTGGGGAGCGACGAAGCTGATGATTAGTTCAAAAATGCTCATGTTGTATTTATTGTGTTGTAAATAACTCTGTTTGCGGTTGCCAGGTATTTATTACGTAAGCTATACTACCATTAACACAAACATTCGAACACGGAACAACTAAATACGTGGAGGGTAATAACTATGGCGCGACGCACTAGTGGCGACGACGACCTGCTCATGGAAGAGGATGAACTCACCGCCGCCTTTTTAGGTGATGATGACACCGCCCCTACGGCAGTCGACCCGGGAACGGGCGCACAACCAACGGTGGCTTCTGACGAGTGGGACGAAAACGAGGACCTTCCTGGTCAGCTTGCAGTCGATGTCTACGAGACTCGTGAAAAACTGGTCGTTAAGGCCCGTACTGCAGGTGTAAACAAGAGCGACCTCGATGTAAGTATTTCTGACAACACTCTGAGCATTCGCGGTACACTCTCCGCTGGAAACGAAGATGATGTTGAGAACTACTTTGTCCAGGAATGCTACTGGGGTGAATTCTCCCGCAGTATTGCTTTGCCAGTACCAGTCAAAGAAGATGAAATTGAGGCCGTTCTGAAGGACGGCGTTCTGACCATCAGCTTTGCCAAGGTCAAACAGGATACCGTTAAAAAGATTCAGGTCCTTTAGAGTCCGATCTTTTCAACACAAAAATACCGCCCGGGAAACCTGAGCGGTATTTTTTATAGCAACCGCAGATGGAGCGGGGGATAAAAAAACCGCCCCTTGCGGAGCGGATTTTTTGAAGCGAAGTGTTAGCTAGGCCCCTGAACCGATAACCTTGTTCAATACGAACTGGACGATGAATTGTGCCATTGCAACCACAACCAAGCCGATAACGGCGTAGATGATGGTGTTCTTAGCGCTTTGGACATTACCAGAGTCACCGCCCGATGAGATGTACTTAAATCCACCGTAGATGATCATGATAACCGATACGATACCGACTAAAGCCGAGAAGAAGTTAATGACCTTGACGATAGTATCGTTAACAGTCTTAGCGCCTGCGTCAGTACTACATGCCGCAGCACTGTCTGTGGTAAATGTAGTACCACATTGCAGATTCTGCTGGATTGATGCATCTGCATAGACCATTACTGGTGCGGCAACCGGAATAATGGCCAGGCTCAATACCGCGGCCAAAATTGCGATTTTCTTGCGCAAAGTTTTTAACATTTTGATGATTCCTTTCTTAAGCGTTTTGTTTATTTTATAGCACACGCGGGCTACGGATTCAACTTGTGAATGATTATAAGCGCGGGTTTTTTGGGTATATTGCCGGTGCCTGTTTTGGTCACTTCCTTCAGTACAAACTGGACAATAAACTGTGCCATAGCGACAATCACCAAGCCAATGACGGCATAGGTGAGCGTGCTCTTAGCGGCGCCGACCTTGTTGGCGTCACCGCCCGAGGTTACATACTTAAAACCACCGACTATTACCATGACGACCGCCACCGTACCGATAAGAGCGCTCATAAAGTTAATAATTGTCTTGATGATGTCGTCAATTGACTTGCCGGTTGTAGTACAGTTGCCGGCGGCAGTGGCGCCGCTAATACCGGAGCAAGCCTGGCCCTTGGCGTTGGAAGAACTAAATGCATCGGCATAAGCCGGAGCAGGCGAGGCAACTAAAATGGCAGCCGGCGCCAGCAGACCGGCGGCTAAGGCGAGTACTATTATGATTCTCTTCATGCGTAAGTCCTTTCTTATAATTTGTTTAACACGAGTGCGACAATAGCCTGTGAGATAAGGGCGATGACTATCCCGACACAGGCCCACAAGATGCCCTTACGGGCTTGTGCCGCCGTATTACTGTCGCCACCTGCGAGCACCATGCGGAAGCCCTCCACCACGATGATAAGAACCGACATAACGCCGGTCACAACGGCGAGTACCCGGATGGCGATCGTCAGTATGCCGTTAGGGCCGAAAATAGGGTTGTCGGTTGCGTTCGTCTGATTGTCATTACACAACTCAGGCTTACCCTGCGAATTGGTATTGCTGCAGGGGCCTTGTATGACATCGACTGCGCTTACGTACTGTACGACAAATACCGGCAGCGCTACTGTCGTAAGTACGGCCAGGGCAAGCAGAAGTCTTTTGATCATAGTTTACCTATCGTAAAGGTTACGATTGCCTCGGCGCTAATGGCGATAGCAAGCCCAACGGATGCAAAAATAATGGTCTGGCGGGCTTTAGCGATTTTTTGCGGTTCACCTTGTGCGGCGACCATGGACATAGCGGAGATAACAATAATAATGGCCGCAATAGCGCCGATGGAGCCAAAGGTAAGCTGCATAATTATACTCAGGTTGCCCTGATCGGCCTGGACGACAGGCAAACCCGTATCGCAGGCTGCGCCTTGAAAACAGTTAACTTGAGCGCTGGCTATCAGATTCTGGAGGTGTGCCGGGATCACTTGAACCTCCCGGCGATAAACGTCACCAGTGTAGTAGCGCCGATGGTGATGACCAAACCGATAAGCGCATTAATGACGGTCTGGCGGGCCTGGGTTGTTTTGGCCGGCTCACCTTGGCTGGTAATGTACTGTACGCCGCCGTATATAACAAAAACGATGGCCAGGATGGCGCCGATACGCAGTAGAATTTCGACAAATGCGGCGACGATAAGCCAAATGTCACCGATTTGCTTAATTTGCGGCGCGCAAGCAGTTCCTTGCACCGTGTACCCGTCGAGGTATTTGTACCATTTAGGAAAACCGAGAAACGAACCGCCGGCACAGGGAGCGGCAAAGTGAGAAAACACGTACGTGACTAACGAACCTATCATACGAAGAATCCTTGCGGTATAAGGTAATTTAATATTGCATAAGCGAAAATATAGATGCCTAGAGCGATGACCGTGTTGCGAATACGTTTAATGGCCGCTGCCGTTGCTTGCGGGTCGCCCCTCGAAGTAGTGTACTGAATACCGGCAAATACGATTGAGCCGATAACCACTATCCCAACGCCGGCGGACAGGAAACGAATAATAGCGAACATCATGTCTACCAGGCCTGAATGTTCAGCAGAGCAGAAAGAACCCGCGCCGGCCTTGCCGCATTGCGACCCATAACAACCGAAATCAATCGATGTTTCCACTTTTTGCGCGCCGCTGCCACACGTATATATAGCCGCGGCTATGGTGGGGGTAAGTATAATGCTGGCAGCAATCGCTACACCCACAACCAAAGGGGCAGAGAAGATCTTAAAACCTTTTAGTAGCTGTTGCATTTTTTTGTATTTTAGCATATTGACCTTTACTACACTATAACACGCTTTTGGACACGAAATTACTTGTATACATAATTATTATAACTCCGGCAATCGGGTGTCAAACAATAGCTGGACACGAACCTAATGTGCTATATTTATGGTAAATGTTATTGGTAAGATTGCAGTCACTTACTAAGGTATTACACGGGCGTTCCAGGTACGCTGCGGTCTTTGCGATGCTACTGTTGGGCGCCTTGGTTCCTATATTTATGCACGGTGTCGCTTTCGCCGAACCTCCCTTCGACGGCTACAACAAAGACATGCACGGCAAGTGGATAAACCGCGCCACCGTCGAGTTTAACAACGCCTTCTTTATGGATAGCGACACTTCAGACCGGGTTAAGGAATTCTTGTTCCAGCCGCTATCGAACAAAAATGCCGATTGCCAAAGCAAAGTCATCTGGAACTGGGAAACTTTAACTCCTGGGGTTAGCGAAACGAGTCCGTATGACGACGCCGGTACTGCGAGCGAAGCAGGACTGCAGCTAAAGATTCCCTCGGCGAACGGCACCGACTGTCCTGATAATACAAAAAACGCCAAATGCCCCGGCTGGACCTACGTCAATCATGGCGCTATGTGCCGTATTAAAGTCGACGATACCGGCGCCCGGCTGATCAACTTCTTTATAGACAGCGACGGCAATATTAAGAGCATCAATCCAACCCAGGCGATTAGCTTTGTGGCCGCTCCGCATCCGTACAACGGTAAAACTGTCTACGTTCGCTCTGATGAGATACAATCGCCCTGTAAAGACGTTATCGTTCAAAATGGTGCCGGCCAATGGATACTCTGGGCACTGAAGCCGGGCAGTACGACAAACTGGACGGTATATAACGCGGTCTTGCGCGCCGCATACACGGACCCGGCGTTTGTCGGACCTGTCCCGGGCCTCAATGATAGCTGTGATTTTAACGATGATGCTTTTATACACGAATACTATGGTGCCGATGCCGGCAAAATAAAGCACACCGGCGAGGGTGGCTACCAGGTGTATGTCGGTGGCACAAATAACCAGGGCGCCTCGAAGGGCGCAGTTACCGCATCGCCGGTTGCAGGCGCGCCGGTACCCGGCGGCAGCGCGGCCGACACCACGCCGGACTGCGAATCGTCCGGCTTTAGTTTGAACTGGGTTTTGTGCCCGATATTTAATGCGACTGCCGGTTTTGTGGAGTGGCTGCTTACCAGTGTCATCGAACCGTTGCTCCGGACAGGGGACTTCCTTGATCCTCAAGGGCCGGTATTTAAGATATGGTCGCAGTTCCGTATATATGCCAACATTTTCCTGATTATCGCCGTAATTGTCGTGGTGTTCGGTCAGACGATTGGTACTTCGGTATTCGAAGCCTATACGGTAAGAACCTTCCTGACGCGGCTGCTGTTTGTAATTATTCTGATTAACTTGAGCATCTACTTAATGGCTGGCTTCTTAGATATCATTAACGTCTTAGGTAGTGGTATTGGCGCGCTCATGACCGCACCGCTCAGTGGAGCGGGTCTCTTTAAGTTCACACCGTCGAGTACGCAGCAGGGCGGTGTAGCGCTGGCTACGGGTGCGATCGGGCTGGGGGCGGCCGCTAGCGGCGTGATATTCGGCGGCCTTATTGGTCCGGAAGCCGGTATATTCTTACTGTTATTCGTACTACTGCCGGCACTATTCGGTGTGATTGCTATTATCCTCACCATCGTTGCCAGGCGGGCCATACTGGTATTCCTGGCTATTGTCAGCCCGGTTGCGGCAGCACTGTACGCCCTGCCAAATACTCAAAAATATAGCAGTAAATTCGTGGATACCACACTTACTACCGCTGGCGTGGGTGTTATTCTGCCCGTGATCTTTGCCACATCCAACATCATGGCTTTCTTGGTCATCAAAAACCCGACGCATACGATTAGCGGCGGATTCGGCACCGGCGCCACGGCAGATATCCTGGGAATGTTCCTGGGCTTCTTCTTTACCTTTGCGCCACTGCTGGCCGGCGGCCTGGCATTCAAATGGTCCGGGGGCCTGCTTGCTCGCGGCCACGAATTGGCGTCCGGCCTTGGTAAGAAGGCTCACCAAGGTATTCTTGGCAGCGAGCAAAACCCCAACAGCGCCCGCAACCTTGCCAAGCGGCGGCTGGGCGCGGCAATAACCCAAGGCCAGGCAGACGTCATACAAGCCGGTGATGACGCGAAAAAAGGTTGGCGAGGCTCTGTGGCGAGGGCTCGGGGCAAACTGACCGGCAGTGGTGTGTTTGGCGATGTAACCCAACGCCAATCTGACTACAACGCGCTCGCGGCCAAGCAACGTGCCGCTAAAAGCGATACTGGTAATGATGCTGAAATTTTTGCCGGCGCCGGCTATCAGATCCGTAGAGGCGAAAAAGACCACCTCGGCAACGTGGATAACGACAATGATAGGTACTTTAACTCTAAGGGTAAAGAAATCAGCAAGAACCTCCACGACCGCGGCAAGCGCCTGCATGGCAAAAACTCTCACGAAGTTGGCGAATCTTTGATGTACACGCTCGGTAAGGCTCAGACAGAAGAAGACAAGGCGGCATTCCGCATGTCCTTTGGTAAGAACGCTTTGGAGCAGGGTTGGAGTAGCGGCGAAATGGCCGGCGCCTATGCCCATGCCGCATACCCGCACAAAAAGACTCACGGGGCGGTATGGTTCAGCACTCCGGAATATGAACGCGATAGCAATGGCAAGGTAACGGGCGTTACGTTTGCCGACGTCGGCGCATACCAGGACAAAAAAGACAAAAATGGCAACGTGGTAATGGATCCGACAACTGGCGCGCCTGTCAAAGTGCACAAATCGTATGACGCCTTAATAGACGACCTGCATAAATCGAACGGCGCCTTCGACATGAGCGGCCGCCGCCACGAAGACTTCCAGGTTATGCGCGGCTGGCAAAGCGAACTTGAAGGTAAGGTTCTAGCAGGAAACGCTACTGCTGAAGATATGGATGCCCTCGGCAAGACTTACGAAATCTTTGACGCGGTTTCGCAACGCATGCAAACGGTTGCCGGCGGTGACGGCGAACCGAGTACTAGCGGCGCGTCTGCGGCTGCTCAAGCCGAAATTGTGGCTGCTGTTAGTGAACGGAAACTGGGCATGACCCGTCGTGACATCAATGGTGGCGCAACCTTCTTCGATGCCAGCCAAGCTGCAACTGCCGCTCCGGTCGGTGGCGGCCCCGCAGGCGTCCCTATATACCGCGCTGGCTCGCGTCCTGAGTCCCTGCCGTTGGCCGCCGGGGGTGGTACTGTCGTTCCGTTGGCCGTCTTCAAATCTGCTGGCGGTACATATGGCACCGGTACTGCTCCGGCTACTAAACCGCGCGAGCGTATTCCGGAAACTGTACGCAGGTAACGCTTTAGGCTACTTGCCAGCGAATGCTGGATAATTCATACTATTCGTAATGGCGACTTATAAAGTAATTCAGGATATTGAGGCCGAGGACAAGCTTATTGGCCCGCTGACGCTACGGCAGTTCATTTATGCCGCCATAGCCTGTGTCGCCTTGTACTTGTCGTTCATCTCCGTCACCAAGCATGCCGCATTCCTGCTAATTATTTTCGTACCGATAGCTATCACATCCGGATTCTTCGCCTTTCCTTGGAAAGGGGAGCAGCCGACCGAAGTTTGGGCCTTGGCTAAAATACGCTTTCTGCTCAAACCGCGGCGGCGTATATGGGACCAGAGCGGCGCCCAGGAACTGGTAACGATAACCGTTCCCAAGCACGTCCAAATTGACTATACGAACGGTCTTTCCCAAAATGAAGTGCAGAGCCGCTTGCGAGCATTGGCAGACACGATTGACAGCCGCGGTTGGGCGATAAAAAACTCGAACCTAAATATGTATTCACAGCCGGCGCTCGTAATGACCGAACCGACTTCAGACCGCCTTCTAGGGCCGAGCGCGCTGCCGCAGCAGGTTTCCAACCTAGACATCCAAGCCGGCGACGACATGCTCGACGAAACAAGCAACCGCGTCGCACAGCAAGTAAATACTATGATCGAAGCGTCCGCTAAAGCGCACCGTGACAAAATTGTAGAAAATATGAACCGCCCAACACCACCTCCGCCGCCACCGCAGCCGGTTGCGCCGCCAACTCCGCCACAGCAACCAGCCAATAACTACTGGTTCCTCAACCAGGCAGGGCAATCGGCGAGCGTGCCTAATAGCATGGTGACATTTAACACCCAGGTAGTAACTCCTGGCGTAGATCCTAACGAAGCTCCGGCCCCCGCCGCAGCCGCTACCCCGGATCAGACTGCTTTACCAGACGAACAGCAGCTTATGCAAGTACTGGAGGCCCGTAAGCAAGAGTTGCCGATGACCGCTTACTATGGCCATCTGCACACCATTCAACCAATCTCCGCGCAAAATCAGACGGCTCAGGCGGCAGCGGCAGCCGGACAGCAGTTCGTACCGGGGCAGGCTCCCACGCAGCAGCAGCCACAAAATGCGGCCACACAATTACCACTAGGGGTCGCGCCGCCGCCATCAATACAGGACTCGGCTCAGGCTCCGTTTGTCACCGCCTCAACAGCCCCACAACCAGTGACACCTACCCAGCAGACTGCTATACTACAACTAGCCAACAACAACGACCTCAACGTGGCCACGATTGCACGAGAAGCCGTGGCAAGAGGACTTCCTGATGGTGAAGTGGTTATTAAGTTACATTAGGGGGTAGCCGCATAAAAGTGGCTATAAAGTTTCATGAATCCATCTTCAAACCAACCGACACCAAACGGCCAACCCGGTATACCAGGCCAGGCTCCTCCTGGCGTACCTTTCGTGCCAAGCCAGGTCTTGCCAGACCCGAATGCCGGCCGGGCCGCTACTGCTCCAAGCATTGCCCCCAGTGGTCAGACGGTTGGCGGTCAGTACCAGCCGCAGCGTGTCGGGAGCGACATTACCCACCAGGCCGCGGCAGCAATGAACCAAAGCCAATTCGGACAGCAGAGCGCTCCGGGAGCTGCGCCGGCAGGCATGGTATCGCCAGGAGCGACCAACAACGGCAAAGCTGCCGTGCAGGCGCACAGTAACCCTAACAGCACCCAGAACACACTGCTGATCGCCGAAATCCGTGATGGCATCGTCATTATGAACGATGGTTCGTTCCGTTCGGTAGTTATGGTAAAATCGGTCAACTTTGATCTTATGAGCCCGCAGGAACAAGAGGCGGTGGAATATTCGTACCAGGGCTTCCTGAACTCCCTCTATTTTCCGATACAAATCTTTATCCGCTCCCAAAAAGTCGACTTGCAACCCTACATCGCCAAGCTCGATAAAATCCGCACCGAGCACGACAACATGTTGTTAGCCATGCTCATGGACGACTACATCAACTACATCGACCAATTGAGTCAACAAACCAACATTATGGACAAAAAGTTCTACGTCGTAATCCCGTACTTCCCGACAGTCGACGTCCAGAAGGCCCTCACGCAGAGTAAAACCTTCTTTACCGGGCTTGCCGGGTTATTCAATAAAAAGGAACAGCACGTTACTATCAACGAGGCTGAGTTGGAGAAAGCCAAGACCGAACTACGCAACCGTGTTCAGTCAGTATTACAAGGCCTGCTGCAGTGCGGTATTCAAGGCCTGCCGCTTGACACCCAGGAACTCATCGAACTCTACTACGACACCTACAACCCCGATACCGCCACCCGTCAGCAACTCAAGAATTTCAACAACCTTAATGCTGATATTATTACTAAGGGTCAGGGGAACGCTCCGCAGGCCCACTTGCAAAGGGAACTTGGATAGATTATGCCGAAACCACTTGATCCCGTCGCTCTGGCCCAGGCGCAGCAACAACGCGAACAACAAGAAGTTGCCGCCGCCTTCCAAAAGGGCATTACCGCGCTCCGCGATTTTATTGCGCCGAGCTCCATTGAACTTAGCAGCACCCACTTTCAACTCGGTACCCGCTTAGCCCGCACCTACTACGTCTACGGCTATCCGCGGCAACTGTATACCGGCTGGGTAAGCAGCATGGTTAACCTGGACGAGGTTCTGGATATCTCGATGTTCGTCTACCCGGTGGAAAGTCAGGTAGTACTCGAAAACCTTCGTAAAAAAGTCACGCAGCTTGAAGCCGGCATCCAAATCGACGCCGAGAAGGGCCGCATCCGCGACCCGGGCAAGCAGGCGGCAATTATTGACGCCGAAGAAATGCGCGACAAATTACAAGTTGGTGAAGAACGTTTCTTCCGCTTCGGCCTGTACTTTACGATATACGCCGGCAGCACCGAAGAGCTGGAGTTTGTAACGCACAAGGTGGAGTCTATGCTCGGCCAGCAGCTGGTATATAGCAAGCCGGCTAGCTCCCAGCAGGAACAGGGCCTGAACAGTGTCGTGCCGCAATTTACTGATCAACTCCAGATCCGCCGCAACATGAGTACCGGCGCCATTAGCACCAGCTTCCCGTTTACTTCGGCCGACCTAAGCCAGGATAACGGCATTTTGTACGGCATCAACATGCACAACTCCGGCCTGGTTATTTTTGACCGTTTCAGCCTGGAAAACGGCAACTCGGTGGTCTTTGCCAAGTCCGGCGCCGGTAAATCGTTTACCGTTAAACTCGAAGCGCTGCGCAGCATGATGATGGGTACCGAGATATTCATTATCGACCCCGAAAACGAATACGAGCGCATGGCTGACGCCGTGGCCGGCGCATATGTGCGCTTAAGTTTGAGTTCCGCCACGCGCATTAACCCGTTTGACCTGCCAAAAGTTGTCGACACCGAAGAAGCCGATAACGCGCTGCGCTCCAACCTTATTACACTGCACGGCTTGCTGCGTCTGATGATGGGCGGCGCCCAGGCTCAGATGCTCGGCGGGGCAGGCATGATGGCGCCGGCGCTGTCGCCAATTGAAGAATCCGACCTCGACGCCGCACTGATCGAGACATACGCCAAGGCCGGCATTACCAACGACCCGCTCACCCACCAGGGCTTGCCGCCGACTATCTCCGATTTATACGACACACTGCTGCACATGGGCGGCACCGGCCCGCAACTGTCACAGCGCTTGCGCAAATACACCACCGGTACATTCGCCGGGATCTTTAGTCAACAGAGCAACATTGACATCAACAACCCGCTCGTCGTCTTCAACATCCGCGACCTGGAAGACGAATTACGTCCGGTCGCCATGTACATCGTTTTGAATTACATCTGGAACAAAACCAAGACTGACCGCCGTAAGCGCATCCTGATCGTTGACGAGGCCTGGCAATTGATGAAGTACGAAGACTCCGCCAACTTCTTATTTAGCCTGGCCAAACGTGCCCGTAAGTACAACCTGGGCATTACCACCATTACCCAGGACGTCGAAGACTTTATGGGCTCGCGGATGGGCCGCGCGATTGTGGCCAATGCCTCGATGCAGTTCCTACTCAAACAATCCGCGTCAGCCGTTGACGTACTTTCTGACGTGTTTAAACTAACTGTCGAGGAAAAGAAACGCCTCAGCCAATTCCCGGTAGGGCAGGGCTTGTTCTTTGCCGGCCAGAACCACGTACACATCCAGGTGGTGGCCAGTGCAACCGAGACCGGACTTATTACGACCAACCCCGCCCAGTTACAACAAATGCAATCGGGCGAGATGACCCAGCCGCAGGGCACTATCGATTTAAATAACCAATTATATCCGGGAGTCTAGGCAACTGCTAGAGGGTCACACGCATGCCAGTACAACCACCACAACCAGGGGATAAAGGCGTATATGACAGTGAGAAATCATCACTAGGTCTTGGCGATGACGCCCCCGGTGCCGAAGGTAAAGGCCTAGCCGGCAAGGTTAGCGAGACAATCGGGCAGCATTCCGGCAAAGAAGCGGAAACCGCTGAAACAAACGCCCTGCAATCAATGAACGCAGGCATTGCCGGCATCGGCGCCAAGCTCGGCAAAGGTTTCACCGGAGCGGCTGGTGGCGGTGGCGGACTTGCCGGTGCCGGCGGCACGATATATAAATCCGATAACGCATTCGCTGGTGCCGGCGGCAAACTGAAATTAATCGGCGCCGTTGCCGGCAGCGCTGCTAAAAACCGCAAAGGGCTGCTGGCCGGTGGTACGGGCGCCAGCCTGATCACGATACTTGGCGTACTGCTCTTGGGTTCGCTGCCGTTTGGTTTCAACTCCATCATGAACGGCATCGTCGACAAAGAAATGAAAGTGGTTAAGGGCAATGTCGGCGAAATGCAAGACAACCTGGCGAGCTACTACATCAAAAAGTACTTGCTGCCCGGCATGAAACTGAACGGCTGCACCGGCGCGATTGTTGATAAAAGCTGCGCCGTGACCGCCAAAGGCGCCGGCCCGGTATCCCGCCTGTTCCGCGCCTGGCAAAAAGGCAACATTGAAGCCAAGTGGGCCAAACAAGGGTTCGAAATTAAATACGATCGTGTGGCGGACCGTTACTTTATACGGGCAACCGGGCAGGGTGATTTAGATATCACCAAATATACCCACACAGATGATAATCTGTTCCACGAGATAGGCAAGAGTGACGCGAGAGCGCTTTTCCAGGAAGCCCATAAAAACTCCAGCAAATGGGACAGGTTGTTTTCATTATTCGGCTGGGGTAAAAAGACGCTCAAATCGAACTACAGGATAACCAGATGTAACTTTACCTGCAAGGTACTTGAGGCCAAACAAAAGTACTTCACGGAACCCATAAAAGTTAGAACAACAGCCTTCAAGATAAAGCTATTTCAGAAAGTATTGTTACCTAAATCCGAGATATATTCACTGGCTTTCACCTGTCTGTTCGCCGGCAACGCCTGTGATCCCAATGCACCCACCGTAGATCCAAGTACGGGGGAGTATAAAACGAAGTTCGATCAAGATATCGGGTCCAGAATGGACGTTCTGCGTGCCGCAGAATCAGGAAGCATTAAACTCGAGAAAGCGCAGGTGGCGACCAAGGAGCTCCGCGAAAAAGGTATTGAGCGGTACCTCGTCGAAAAACTTGCGTCAACCGTAATCGGTAAACTGGGCGGCGGCGAAGCGGCGAAACAGGGAGCGGCGAAGGTTGCCGGCCTATCGGTGCCCGGGCTTAATATAGTACTGAGTGTATCGAGCATTATTTCGGCGTTGTCGTCGATAGGGCCGCTTATCAAGACAACCAACTCGGCACTCCAAACGTTTTCTTCAGCCAAAGTGTTCGGTATGGACGTCACACAAAAAGACGAGATACAAAGCGGCAATGTCGACGCCGCGATAGTGGGTTCCTTTAATGACTCCTTTACTAAAGGGCAAGAACTACAAGCCGACGGTAAAACGATGGGTGGCGCCGGTGCCGGCGCGACGCCGCTGTACAATGCGGTTATAAATGACGGCGGGCAAACGCAGACGGCATTTTTGAACGGTTTGTTCGGAGCAAAAACCTACGCCGCCTCGAACGACACGAAAAATGAAAATGCTTACAAATGCCCCGTATCGGGTAGAATCCTAGACCCTTCGGGCAAGGACGGCAACTTGATATGCCCCGAACAATCGCTAAAATACGCGACGTTTATTTCCGGAGCCTTCGGTTCGATCGCAAACTTCCTTAACCTGCCGGGTATTAATGTTATTACCGGTATTGCTAATAAAATAACGAGCATCTCAGGCGCGGTAGGCGACTTCTTCTCGGGTCCCATCGTAGACCTGGTGCAGAAAATACCAGGCTACGACAGCGTCGTGAAAACGCTTACCGATACTGCCGCCCCGTTGTTCGACAGTCTTCGGAAATATGTCTATCCCGACTGGATAAACGACAACATGAGCGGCGCCACTCACTTTGTAGCCAGTGATATGGGCGGCCGTGTAGTTGCCAACAAGTACGGAGAAGACGTGCTGCGCGGCCAGCCGCTCACACCCGAACAACAATATGCCATCGAGACCGACGTAAACTCTATGGACGAACTTCAGTTCAAAAACAAATCGATGTACGCTCGCATTTTCGACAAAGAAGACACCCATTCGTTTGTAACACGCTTGTCGCTGGCAATGCCTACCGACATACGTTCAAATACGGGCGGCTTCTTTGCCAGCCTCCTCAGCGACCCGTTCGGCAAACTAATGCGCGGCTTTGGAGCAATATTCTCCGGCCAAAAAGCCTTTGCCGCGCCCCCCAAGATCCTCGCCGATCCGTTTGGCATCACCCACTATGGATTCCCGCTGAGTAGTCCGGTGTTCCATGAAGATCCGGAAGCGTTCTCCGACAAGCAATGCGCCGATCAAACGCACAGTCAAAACTGGAACGCCCACGTCACCGTTAACCCCGATACCGGCATAGCAGAACACCAGGTACAGGACCCGTGCGGCATACTGGATGAAGGCGTACAGCTGGGCGGCGGACTATATGACAGCAGTCTGGTAGGGCAGTAATGAAAAAACGCCTGCCTAACATACTGAAAGCGCTGGGGAACATTTCCTTTGCCGTCGTGATGGCTCTGATATTTAGCCTAACCCCTGTGCGACCAGCATTCGCCGACTTAACACAGGATCAGATCGACGCCATCTACAACAACTGGCCGTCCTGGGTGGTTGACGATGACATAATCTGCGCCGGTAACTCCGACGTTCCGACGGGCGGCCCCACCAACACTATCGACTCGAGCGGCGGGTCATGGAATAGCGGTCAACAGCCGCCCTATATTCTTGAATCATTCTTTATTGAGGTCTTGAAAGACATCGCCCAGAAACGCGGCGTTGACCCGATGCAGACAACACTTACCGAAGAGCATGTCATCGCACTCGTAGCCTTTGCCATCGGTGAAGGCGGCGACATCAACAACCACGACATTTTCAACCCGCTTAACACCGGCATAAACGCCCCGGACCTGGCGTCAACAGCACACAACGCCAGCGGACTGCAGTCGTTTAAATCATTCGACGCCGGCGTCGAAGCTAACGCCCGGGTCATGACCGGCAACAACCAACGCCGGTTATCCGACATACTCATCCAAAAGGCCAGTACGGCCGATGAATTCATGAAGGCTTTAACCTATTTCAATAACTACCCGGGCAACAAACTATGGGCCGAGGCATCACTGCCGCCCAACGACCAAAGCTACTACCAGGAACGACTACACTTAGTCGCTCAGGTACGGCGGGATTACAACAATACGGCAGGGCTTATTCTGGGGACGCCGGCCCTCGAATTCCAAACACATCAAACCGACCCGTCAAAACTGGTGTACCACCCATCAGGCGGCGGGGCAAGCACCAGCACCGGCTCTACGAGCGTCTCTGCCGGCCCCGGTTGCACCTGCACTGCCGCACCCGCCACTACTGATGGTAGCAACGTGATCGTAATCGACCCCGGCCACAGTATTGACGACAGTACGGTCAAAAATGGCGGCAAGCCAGTTGTCGACCCGGCCACCGGTTTGCTTGACTACGACTACCCCAACAAGCCGGAAATATACGAAGTGTACAAGGTCGCCGAGAAGGTGAGGGATAAGCTTACCAAAGATGGATATAAGGTCATCATGACCAAACCCTCTGCCGACAGCGACGCCTCCTTCCGGGCACGCGCCAACTTGGCCAACGATAATCATGCAGCGTTAGCCATCAGTATTCACGATCAGTCCGGAAACCCTGGCGGCCTGCCATTTGCCAACCAAAACAACTTTGTATACGTCCAAAAAATGGGACTACATCGCGACAAAGCCGACGGTACACAGATTAAGTTCGGCACTCCGCCTGCTGCCGGCGGCCAAGCCGTGGCCGACACCAGCGCCAAGTATGGACAAATCTTTGCTGACGCCCGTACGGCCGCCGAAGGTCATAAAGTAACGGTTACTACCGCCAGCATCGACCGTGGTGCAAAATTCTCGCCTGGCAACATCTGGATGGTGCAGCTGTTCTCCAATGTACCGTGGATTTATAACGAAGTTGGCGGCAACAGCGCCGGCCAAAGCGGTTTGAGCGATACTGACCAAAACAAATACGCCAACGGTTTAGTTGCCGGCGTCGAAAAGTCCGTGCCGTTGGCTGCCGGAGCGGCAACTACCGCCCCCGCCGCAACCACGACTATCGCGCCTGCGGGCGGTTGTGGTGGCGGCAGCGGTACTGCAGGGAAGTTCACCGACACTATTAGGGCATATGCTTGGCCGACCTATCACTCAGCCCCGTACGTCGACCCGTACAACCAAAAGATGAAGCCTGAGTACCTGGCAGCCGTCAAGGCGGCAGTAGCTCGCCACGATTACGTTGGCGGCGGCCAATATCCGGGCGTTGACTGCGGAGGCTTTGTAACCCTCGTGTACCACGATAGCGGCGCTGATCCGAACTATAATAAATATAAATCCAACGTGGTCGCCCAACAGAGATATCTAAATGAAGTGTCGTCAGGACCTGGAGCAAAATACCAAAAGATGACCAATATTAACAGCGCAAGCGACCTGCGGAAAGGCGATATATTCATCAACAGCGACGCCTCGCATACCTATATATTTGTCGGCGCCGGCGTGTTTAGCGGGTATGACTCGGCCTCCGCATCGTTCAGTACCTCCGGGAGCTCCTGGAGAACACCAATGGCCAGCAAAGCATACGACTTTAAAGCAGCCACCTGGTACCGGCCGCTATTCCCACTAAATTAAACGGAGAAATATATGACACCAAGACAGAAGTTAGCAATAGTCGTCGTTGCGGTCATAGTTCTCGTAATAACGGTTGTATTATTGGTTATTCCACCCATCCAGCACCGTGGTAAGTTGGCCGTACATGTATTTGTTCTTCCCAAGGACTCCACACTGACGCTTGATGGCAAAAAAGTCAGGGACGGTACGGTCTATATGAGCAGTGGCAAACATACACTCAAGGCAAGCAGGCAATATTTTGATAGTGTTTCAAAAGACATTGACACTGCCAAGATTGACCTCAAGCAGCCCATATATATGATGCCGCGGCCCACCTCCAAGCTAGCCCTCGACTGGCTTGGCAACCACCCGGACGAACAGCAAAAACGGGAAGCGGCAGCCAGCTTTGAAGTCGACAAACAACAAAGCGAGCTGGCGAAAAATCCGCTTATCGATAAACTGCCCTATACTGCGGCTGGTATTGAGTACATCATCGACTATGATGCCGAGACGGCCAGTGACGGCAGCGTTACGGTCACTATCATCATTAAAGCCAATACCTCTGACGCCCAAAACAGCGCCTTGCAGTGGATTAGAGACCAGGGGGTCGACCCCAACACTTTGCGCATTTCGTTTCAGTCCAACGGTCAGCAAGACGATCCCAGCGTCGGCCACCAATAGGCCACACCGTACTACCGCGCTACAGGAATAATATTACTGGTGGTGAAATGCTGCACCACGACATCGGCATCGGTAGTGGTAATAAACGTCTGATAGTCGGCAACAAAGGCGGTGAGCGCTTGGCGGCGTTTGCCGTCCAGTTCACTAAACACGTCGTCTAATAGCAGTATGGGGCGCATATCGCGCAACTGTTCAAGTAGTTGTAACTCTAATACTTTTAACGCCAGTACAAGCGTACGCGTCTCGCCGCGCGAAGCGCTTTCGCTGGCCGGGTGACCGTCGATCGATACTCCCAGGTCGTCGCGGTGCGGACCGGAAGCGGTAAAACCGCGCAGTTTATCCAGCTCGACGCTGGCCTCGAGCTTTTTTAATAGCGCACTCTCGTAATCTTCGACAGGGAATTGGGTGACGTATTCCAGCAATACAACATGGGACCGCTGGGCGATACTGCCGTACAGATCGCTCATTCGTTCAGCAAAACGGCCGATGAGCGCGGCGCGCTCTTTAACTATCTTGCCGCCCAGTTCGCTCAGTCGCAAGTTCCATACAAACAGCTGTTCGTGTAAATCACGCGGCTGGTGTTTAAGCAGGGCGTTGCGGTGCGCCAGCACCCGTTTGTAATGACGACGGGTCGCACCATATCCGGATATGGTTTGCTCCAATAGGTCGTCTAAGAAGGTGCGGCGTAGGTCGGGAGCGCCGCTCAATAACAAAAGGTGGTTTGGCTCAAACAGAACGGTCGGTATAGTACGCGGCTGCAACATACGCAACAGCTTTTGGCCGTCGATCTCAAAGCTTTTAAGCACCTTTTCGCCGGCTTCGGTCTGTAACTTAACTATACGTGTGCCGTGCGGCGTATCGGCGTCCAGGCGGGCCCACGGAGCGCCGAATGCAACGAGCTCAGAATCCCGGGCCCGATATGAACTACCGGTAGCAATAATTAATACGGCTTCCAGGACATTCGTTTTGCCGCTGGCGTTGGGGCCGACAATAATATTAACGCCGGGCGTAAGTTCGAATGACGCATCGCCGTACGAGCGGAAATGCTGTAAACGGAGATCGGTAATCATGCTTCTATTCTAGCTTTTCAGCGGCATGATGATGTGTACATAATCGGTTGCAGCAGCATCTTTTAGTACAACGGCTTCGAGTTTGCCGTTAAAACTGAATTCCACTTCGTCGCCGGACAGGGCGTGCAGGGCGTCGAGCAGATAACGCGAATTAAGCGTGATGGCGCCATCACCGGTTACTTTAGCTGCGGCTTTCGCGGTGTTTTCACCTAACTGCGAAGCGACCGAACGGATACTTAGCTCCTGGGCGCTTTCGTCGACATTCAATGTAATACTGCCGGCGCTTTCGCGGGCAAACAGGCTAGATACTTTCGCGGCATTTAATAGGTCGGCGCGCTTCAGGATAGCGGTCGTTGCAAAACTGGCTGGTATGAGTTTACGGTAGTCAGGGTATTTACCTTCGATAAGCCGGGCAACGAGTTCGACGTCGCCAACTTTGAAGAGTACTTGCTGGTCGTCACTCGTCACAGTAACATTTTCTTCGACGTCGCCAACGATACGCAGCAGGTCCTGCATAGCCGATACCGGCACCAGTAAATTAATGTCGTCCTTGATCGCAATTAACTCTTTTTCGGCTAACCGGTAGCTGTCGGTAGCGGCCATGTACAACTTGCCGTCATTAGTGTGCAGATATACGCCAGTTAATACCGGGCGGGCTTCGTCACCGGAAGCGGCAATAATGACTTGTTGTAAGCTCTTTTTAAGAACAGTTCCTGGCACGGTCCAACTTTTACCGTCGGTGATACCTGGCATAACTGGGAATTCCTCGGCTGAAACGCCGTTGATGACTGATTGGTATTGTTCGGTGGCGATGTGTAGCTTGTAGTCGTCAAGTTTAAGATCAATGACGCCGGTCGGCAAACTACTGACAAAGTCCTGCATTAAACGGGCGGGGACGGTAATAGCGCCGTCTTCGGTAACCTTAGCGCCAATATATTGGGTGATGGCAATATCCAGGTTGGTGGCGGCAATACTAAGCCGGTTGTTCACCGTCTTTATTAATACGTTAGCCAGAACCGGCAGGGTACCGCGGGCGTTAGCGACGCGGGCTACGGTACCGAGCGCTTTGTTTAGATTTTCTTGAGTTACTTGTAAATGCATAGGTGGAAGCTCCTTATTAACTATAAGTAATTTTTTAAGTTAAAGACATTGTAGTCGTAGTTATAGGCGTTGTGGATAGTGGGGATAAGCAGGTATATAACAGGGATAAAAAACGATTTTTCGCCTGTGGGAAAGCGGTGTACATGCCAGGGCTTTGCTGTGCTAAAACGGGCATTTGTACACGGGGGGTATAAGCCGGACTGCGCCGGCCTGTGCACATTATGTGTTCAGCTCCACTGTCGGCACACAGTATTTCCACCTCTTGTACACAGGTTTTACGCATACAATTTCCCTTTGATGTTACTGATCGCTGAGCGGATATCGGCGTCGATCTGGGCTTCGCGCTCAATCTTTTCTATGGAGTGAATGGCGGTGGTGTGATCTTTACGGCCGAGTTCCCGGGCGATTTTCGGGAAGCTTAGATGTAGTTCACTACGCAACATGTACATGGCCACCTGGCGCGGCACGACGATATCTTTATCGCGTTTAGGTCCCATTATATCCTCAATCGGGATTTGGAAGTGGCGGGCGGTACGTTCGATGATTTGTCGGGCGCTAATATGCTTCGGGCGAGTTTGGGCGCTGCCAAGTAAGCTGCTGGCGATACCCAGGCTTGGTTCCAGGGCCCGCATTTCACAGAAAGCGAGCAATTGGTTAAGGGCGCCCTCTAATTCACGAATATTGGTCTGGACGTTAGTCGCCAAATAATCGGTTACGTCGGTCGGCAGTTCGATGCCGTGGCCGTGGGCTTTGGTTTGCAAAATAGCGCAACGTGTCTCAAAATCAGGCGTTTGCATGTCGATGCTCATGCCCCATACGAAGCGGGAACGCAGACGCTCTTCCAGGGTTGGGATGTCGCGCGGTGGTTTATCACTAGTGATGATAATCTGGCGGCTGCCCTGGTGCAGGGCATTAAAGGTGTGGAAGAACTCTTCCTGGGCCTTTTCTTTGCCGGCGATAAACTGCACGTCGTCCACAATTAAGACATCGGCGCTGCGATAGAAGTCGGTAAAGTCGCTGATTTTCTTGTAACGCAGGGCGTCTACAAACTCTTGCAGGAACTGCTCGCTGCTTATATATACGACACGTGCGCCCGGTTGGGCGGCCAGGACGGCATTGCCGACGGCCTGGATTAGGTGTGTCTTGCCGATGCCGACACCACCATATAAGAACAGCGGGTTGTATTTGGTGCCCGGTTGGGCGGCCACTGCCTGGCAGGCGGCGTAGGCCAGTTCGTTACCGGAACCGACGATAAAGTTTTCGAAGGTGTATTTATCGTTTAACCCTTGCCGGTAGGTGTGGGTCAGGGCAGTGGTCTGTTTGATGGGCGTAACGGCGGCAGTCATTTGTTGGCCGTTTGGCGCAGATTTTATGTTAATCATCGGGTCTTCTTCGCGTTGAACCGGGGTTAGCGCGGTGTGGATCTTGTACTCGATGATGTTAGGGTTGGCCCCGTTTTTGGTCAGTGTTTGTTTAATGAGATCGTTATATTTGCGTTCCAGCTGCTGCTTTATAAAGACATTCGATACGCCAATGACGAAATGTTCCGGGTCATCTTTAAGGATGCAGGTGTTTTTGAACCATGTCACAAAATTGCCACGGGAAATAGACAATTCAATTTCCCCCAGTACAGCCTGCCATAAACTAGACGTTTGCATATCCCTCGCTCACAAAGTTATACGAATGACTATACCCTAGCTACAGAGACTTTTCCACACGTTTATGGAAGTTTCTACAGAAAGCTGCAAAAATGACTAACTCATGGGTTAAGTTATACACAGTAATACCTAACACCGATAAATCTGTGGAAAGTAGTTGAGATTATGTGGAAAACTTGCTACTATTAGTGGGTTAAATATTGTTATTTTCA
>DASYJQ010000079.1:0-3816 GCA_035996265.1 Saccharimonadales bacterium (SeqCode) | reverse complement strand
ACTAATGGAAAATTAAGCTTTTTTACTGTATAATTGATCTGTTTTATGAGTGAGAAATTAGTCGTTAAAGGTGCGCGCGAGCACAACCTGAAAAACATAGATGTCGAGCTGCCGCGCAACAAGCTCGTCGTCGTTACTGGACTCTCCGGATCCGGTAAGTCTTCGCTTGCCTTTGACACGATTTATGCCGAGGGCCAACGCCGTTACGTCGAAAGTCTCAGCTCGTATGCCCGCCAGTTCTTGGGCCTTATGGAAAAGCCGGATGTCGACCAAATTGACGGCCTGTCGCCGGCGATTTCTATCGACCAAAAGTCGACCAGCCGCAATCCGCGCTCAACTGTCGCGACAGTTACTGAAATTTATGATTATTTACGTTTGTTGTTTGCCCGCATCGGCATTCCGCACTGCCCGGTTTGTGGTAAGCCCGTAACCCGCCAAACTACTCAGAATATTGTCGACCAAGTGTCCCAGCTGCCGCACGGCGCTCGTTTGATGATCCTGGCGCCGGTTGTTACTGACAAAAAAGGCGCCTTTGAACATATCCCGGAGCAATACCAGCGCGCCGGTTTTGCCCGCGCCCGCGTTGATGGCGTTGTCTACGCCCTGGACGAATTCCCGGAACTGGACAAGAACTACAAGCATACCATCGACGTCGTTATCGACCGCCTGGTAAATGACGAAGACTCCCGCAGCCGTCTGGCGCAGTCTGTCGAGCAGGCGCTGGAAGCCGCCGATGGCAAAATTCGCGTCGTTAACGCCGACAACAATGAAGAATACCAGTACAGCTTGATGTACGCCTGCATTGATCATCTGGACGTGGCTATACCCGAACTCGAGCCGCGCACCTTTAGCTTCAACAGCCCGCACGGCGCTTGTCCGGTATGTACCGGTTTGGGTTCGCGTTTGGAAGTCGACCCGGAGTTGGTAATCCCCAATGGCCGCTTGACGATCGCCGAAGGGGCTATCCGTCCCTTCAATCGTGTTAATACCGACGCCTGGTACATGAAAAAAATGCAGGCCGTGGCTGACCGCTATGGCTTTAGCCTGCATGTACCGACCGGGGAGCTTACCGAAGACCAGCTGCACAAAATTTTGTACGGCACCAGCGACGAAAAGTACAAAGTATCCATCGGTTTAGGTCGTAACTTCGATACGACCTACGAAGGTGTCGTTCCTAACCTGGAGCGCCGCCACAAAGAAACCGAGAGCGAATTCATGCGTAATGACATTGAGCGTTTTATGCAAGAGAAGCCCTGCTACGCTTGCAAGGGTTTGCGCCTGAAGCCCGAAGTTTTAGCGATTACTGTCGCCGATCGTTCGATTATGGATCTCTGTCAGTTATCGATCGACGACGCTGTCGATTTTTTCAATTCGGTCAAATTCAATACCAAAGAGACGCAAATCGCCGCCCAGGTTTTGAAAGAAATTTGTTCCCGCCTCGGCTTTTTGAAGGACGTCGGCCTGAACTACCTGACGCTTTTGCGCGGCGCGACAACACTGTCCGGCGGCGAAGCCCAGCGTATTCGTTTGGCAACCCAGATCGGTTCCGGTTTGCAGGGCGTGCTGTATGTTTTAGATGAGCCGAGTATCGGGCTGCACCAGCGCGACAACGCCCGGCTGATTAAGACGCTGGAACATTTGCGTGATCTCGGCAACACCGTTTTAGTTGTCGAGCACGACGAAGATACCATTCGCACCGCCGACTACCTATTAGACATTGGTCCGGGCGCCGGTATCCACGGCGGACACGTCGTTGCCGCCGGTACGCCTGCCGAAGTCGAGCAGAACCCCAATAGCATCACCGGCCAATACCTTTCCGGCAAAAAAGAAATTGCCGTGCCCAAAAAGCGCCGTAAGGGCAACGGCAAAAGTATCTTTATCCGCGATGCCCGCGAAAATAACCTGCAGGGCATTGACGTCGAGATACCGCTGGGTATGATGGTCGTCGTCAGCGGCGTGTCCGGTTCCGGCAAGTCATCGCTAATTAACGATATTTTAGCTAAAGAACTCCAGGCGCGTTTGATGCGCGCCAACACCGTTCCCGGCAAGCATGGCGACATCGAAGGCATCAAGCAACTCGACAAAGCAATCATCATCGACCAATCGCCAATCGGCCGTACGCCACGTTCCAACCCGGCGACATACACCGGCTTGTTTACGCCTATTCGCGAACTATTCGCCGCTACCCCCGAAGCCAAACTGCGCGGCTACAATCCCGGACGCTTTAGTTTTAACGTTAAAGGCGGACGTTGCGAAAACTGCGCCGGCGACGGCATCATTAAAATTGAGATGCACTTTTTGCCCGACGTCTACGTGCCCTGCGAAGTCTGTCAGGGCAAGCGCTACAACCGCGAAGCACTGGAAATCCACTACAAGGGCAAGACAATCAGCGACGTGCTGCAAATGACCTGTGAGCAGGGCTTGGAATTCTTTATTAATCAGCCAAGCATTGCCCGCAAGCTGCAGACGATGGTTGACGTCGGTTTGGGCTACATCGGCCTCGGCCAACCGGCAACGACGTTATCCGGCGGCGAAGCTCAGCGTATTAAGCTGGCTACCGAACTCAGCCGTCGTCCGACTGGCCGCACGCTGTACATCCTGGACGAACCGACAACCGGCTTGCACATGGCCGACGTCGACAAGCTGCTGCACGTGCTGCACGCCCTGGTTGATACCGGCAACAGTATGGTCATCATCGAACACAACCTCGACGTCATTAAGTCAGCCGATCACTTGATCGATATGGGCCCCGAAGGCGGCGCTGGCGGCGGAACTATCGTAGCGACCGGCACCCCCGAACAAGTCGCCAAAGTGGCGGCCAGCTACACCGGCCAATTCTTAAAAAAGATGCTGTAGCGGCATGTCGGTTACGCAAGTTACCACGCCGACATCCATTGACACCTACCCCGCACTGTTCGCCCAGGAGCTGCTGGAAACCGAGCCACGCACCCGGGATCATTTATACGCCTTGGACGCCTATCTGCTAGCAACTATGGCGGTCGCCCAGCAGGCTGCCCCGGGCCGTTATAATGCCGAGGACTTAAACTTTGATTATCTCCGGACGTTTACTCAAACCGCGCAGGAAGTAGGCGCGGCCGTGTTGATACCTTCAATTGGATGGGATAATCATGAATGGAACCGCTGGGCACGCATCGGCCAGGCCAGCCTGGTAATCCCGCAAGGTTTTGACGCCAGAACGTGGAGCAACGTATTTTTGGGAATAGTGACCGGCGAAGTCGCCATACAAGACCGCCGCCGTTACGACAGAATTAGCGCTTTTGTGCGGATCGGTGAAATAGATTACCCAACCGGCGGCGCGTAGCCGGGTCGCCCAAAAAGTGCCAGAGCGTGGGCGCGAATACAAACAATATGCCAGTAATGACGCCCACTAACAAGAAACTGCTGATATCGGGTATCTTGTTGCCCAGCCAGTAGCCGGCGAAGACCGTTACCAAAGTCCAGGAAAAAGCGCTGATAATATTGTAGGCGACAAACTGTCCGCGGCTCATTTTGGCTACACCGGCGACAATTGGCGTAAAAGTACGCACATAAGGAATAAAGCGGGCAATCAGCACGGTTTTGGCGCCGTGCTTTTTAAAGAACGCTTCGGCCCGCCGCGCGTACGCTTTTTTAAAGAGCAACCCGTCCTGTTTTTTAAAGATACGCTTGCCGGTATGCTGGCCAATAAAATAACCGACATTATCACCTAATATGGCAGCACAAAAAATAACCGCTAACGCCGGCAGCATGGGCAAGTGCCCCTGGGCGACCAGTACGCCAACGGCTATGAGCAGGGTGTCACCCGGCAGGAAGATG
>DASYJQ010000078.1:0-1581 GCA_035996265.1 Saccharimonadales bacterium (SeqCode) | reverse complement strand
CGCCAGCTTGAGTAATGAGCCCTTCAGCTTTTGCACGCGCGGCGTCTTCGGCTTCTTGAACTGTTTGGCGTCCGGCCTGGTGCGCGTCGGCAATAATTTTGTCGGCAGCAGCACGGGCTTTGTGCAGCTCTTCGGCGACTTTTGTCTCGAGTTCGGCTTTGTCTTTTTGCATTTGTTCGCCAAGCTTGACACCTTTTTCGATAGTCTCGCGGCGCTCATTCAGCACCTTAAGTATTGGCTTAACCGCCCACTTGCGCAGCACCAAAATGACGAACACGAACGTAATCAGTTGAATCAGAAACGCCTGGCCATCAACGCCAAGCGCGCCGATACCAGAGGAACTATCACCAAAAATTTGTACTGCCTGTAACATCAAGTCTCTCTAATAAATTATTTAACAATAAAGATCGAAGCGAAGGCCAACAGACCAAACAGCTCAACAATAGCCACAAAGACCAAGGCCTGGCCCAGGAACTTAGCGGCTTCAGGGTTGCGACCGACAGCCTGCAAGTAGTTACCACCGATGAGGCCGATGCCGATGCCTGGCCCGATGAAACCACCACCAACCATCAAACCCTTACCAATAATTGCCGTGTTCACGGCATCTGCGAAAGTAATCATTACTTACTTTTCTCCTTTTGTTACTTTATCAATATTCTTGAACATAAAAATTAGCCTCGTTCCGGCTGCAGCTTTATTCTGTCAGGAACGTCCTCTTTGGTCAAGTCGTTAGCTTCTTCCGGCCCGTGGTTGACCGCAATTGCTAAGTACATGACACTCAAAATAACGAAAATATACGCTTGCAGCGCCACATCAAAGGCATCAATCAGAAAAAACGGCAACGCTGTCAGTGGCGCCAGGAAATGCCCAAGATAGCTAAACACTGCGATGATCATTTCACCGATCGCCACGTTCAGGAAAAGTCGAAGGCTCAAACTGATGACGCGCGACGCGTCACTGATCATTTCCAAAATACCGATTGCAAAATACATTGGGTTTTTCGGACTGCCAACAAAGAAATGACGCAAGTACTTCAAGAACCCACCTGCTTCGCGTATCGAGGAAATATAGACATATGCCATCGTAATTGCCGCTGCTGCAAAAGTCGCATTCAAGTCGCCAGTAAAGGGCCGAAAAAGCGGCTGCCCGGTCGAGCGGAACGCGTCGCCAGTAAAGGGCAAAAGTCCCAGCCAGTTGACAAGCAAAAATAGGATGAACACCGACAAAAAATACGGAATATATTTGTCCGCTTTTTTCTTATCCTCGAACGCACCCTCAACCATGTTGCGGATAAATTCAGTAATTAGCTCAACGAACTGCGTCAAACCGCCCTTTGGTTTGATCGTCATCCGGCGCGCCACTACAATTAATGTGACAATAATGACAGCCGAGCAAATCCAGCCATATAAAATAGCGTTGGTGATGACCAACGGGCCGAGATGGAACACGACGTTTGGCGTCAGATGGATTTCCGGGCCAGCGTCTGCGAAACGATTTAACAAACTCAGCATTTATTTTTTACCTCCGTTTTTGGCAACCGAGCCAGCACGACGACCAGCTTCAGTCACGATACGCTTAAGT
>DASYJQ010000077.1:0-5219 GCA_035996265.1 Saccharimonadales bacterium (SeqCode) | reverse complement strand
CACAACCCAGGAATACACCCGCTCCATATGCACCGACCGGTCATGCTTGGGTACGTCCGGCGAAATCGGGTGCAAGCACTGCTTGATGATCGATATGGCAATGATGTAGCCGCGGTACCGGGCCGGCAGCGACTGCGTAATGTCTCTTAATACTGCCGCCTCGCCCTTAAAGCGCGGATCCTTACGGCTGTATTCAAAAATCCGCCGGTTCAGATCACCGCCCGGCGAACCGTAATGCACAATGGCAATATACCGCCCCTTGCCTGCACAGGCTACGGGGCGCTCTACTTGGATGACGTGTTGGTCTACCATTATGCTTTCAGTATACCAATGTCCCGCAGAGTGTTTTTGGCTAAAGTTCAGCCCAGTAGCAGGTATAGTCGCCACCGCGGTTCATACCAAGATTTTTGTAGTGCTCATGCAGCGCTTCGTCGCCAACCGGCGTATATACCAAAACTTGTTCATGGCCGCGCTTCTTGAGGATAGCTACCGCATGGTCGTACAATTCTTTGGTTATCTGCGGATCGTTATCTTTGACAACTAAGCGATACAACCACGCCACGCGGCCGTCGTCGATTAACGAAACCGTGCCGGTAATCTCACCATCTTGTTCATATATCCAGATCGCTTCAGGGTCTTGCTTGATTTTGGCAGCCAGCCGTTCCCTGCCGTCACGCGCTTCGTCGAAACGCCGCCGAACCATTCGGTGTGGAGATACAGACCTCTTATGCCTTGGTAATTGCTATCTTGATATGCCTTAATCATGCTTCGGGGGAACAATCCTTCGACTGTCCAAAAATCTCTTTTTTGCATCTTCTGCTGCTTTAGGTGCAACAAATGTCTCTGCTATCAACGACATAAAAGCAGCAGCATCTTTAAACATGTAGGTCGGCTAACAGCGACTCAATATTTGTACGGACTTGTTCGGCCGTATCCCGGTCCCGCACCGTAACCGTCCCGTCTTCCAACGTCTGGAAGTCGATGGTAATGCAAACCGGAGTGCCAATCTCATCCTGGCGGCGGTAGCGTTTGCCGATGTTTCCGTTGTCGTCCCACATAACTGCCCCGACTTCTTTTTTGAGCATGTCGTAGACTTCTTTGGCTTTGGCTACGAGTTCGGGCTTGTTCTTGAGCAGTGGCGAAACGGCGGCCTTAATCGGCGCCAGGTCTTTTGGCAGTTTTAGGAAGATACGCTTCTCGCCATTCATTTCGTCGACGGTGTAGGCGTTACAAAGGACGGCCATTAGCGTGCGGTCGACACCGAATGTCGGCTCGATGACGTGCGGCACAAACGGTGCGCTGCCGTCTTTCGGACGGTACTCCATGCCCTTGCCGCTGGCGTTCTGGTGGTTCATAAGGTCGAAGTCGGTGCGGTAAGCCAAACCATATAATTCTTTTTTACCGAATGGAAAGTCATACTCCAAATCGATGGTGCGCTTACTGTAGTGGGCGCGGTCCTCTTCCGGGACCTCCAACTCGTGGACCTTTTCGGCGGGCAGGCCCAGCTGGGTGCACCATTCGTGCATCAGGGTGCGCCACTTTTCGAATTCCTGTTCCCAGTCGGCCGGATTGATGAAGTACTCGAACTCCATGATCTCGAATTCGCGGGTACGAAAAATAAAGTCGCGCGGGCTGATCTCGTTGCGGAAGGCCTTGCCTATTTGGGCGATGCCGAATGGCAGGTTCGGGTAAAAACTGTCGACGATGTTACGAAAGTTCACAAACATACCCTGGGCGGTCTCGCCGCGCAGGTAAATCGTGCTTTTTTCGCCTTCGACGGAACCCATGGAGGTTTCAAATAACAGGTTAAAGCTGGCCGGGTTGGCAAGATCGTTGCCGTCCGGGCTTTTAATGCCCTTCTCTGCTACGGCTGCTACCATTTGTTCCAGGTTCATACCCTTGATGTCGACGCCGGCGTCTTCTAGTAGGTGGTCCAAGCGGAAGCGCTTCTTGGTTTTAACGTCTTCGATTAACGGATCGGTAAAGCCGCTCACGTGGCCGCTGGCTTCCCACACTTTGGGGTTCATTAAAATAGCTGATTCAATACCGTACATGTCGTCGCGGCTGTCGACAAAAAACTTCCACCAGGCGTTGGTAATATTGCGCTTCAGCGAAGTACCCAGCGGGCCGTAGTCCCACGTCCCCGCCAGGCCGCCGTAGATGTCGGAACCTTGGTAAATAAAGCCGCGGCGCTTGGCCAGGCTGGCGATGTCTTCTAGGCTGATGTGGTCACTCATGTGGATTGTTGTCCTCTCGGATTACTGGTTAATAGGCGTGAATTACAAAGCTAGTAGGCCGAAGCCGTTCTTACCAGCACCAGTAACACCAAGTCGTCCAGCGAGATGCGCTTTCATAATGAGCTGATTATACCCGATTAACGGCGTACGGTACAGGGAGCACACTAGAAGCTGTGCTCGTGCACCGCCACGGCGGTGTGCATACGGGCGGCAAGCGTGCGGGCAACCGGGTCGGGCGCGGCTGCAACATCGGGCTGTTCCTCGTCGGTTTCGCAGTCGGGCGGTTTGATGCCGAGCGTGCCGTACATCAAGGTTTGCCAGCGCGGCGGCTGCTGGTTGCCGGTCATGCCGACCAGCCATATTGCCAGTCCAGCGAGCACGTGCAGTTGGGCGCGCATGCGCAGATGGGCCCCTGCTAGCTCACGGCCGAATAAGGCTGCCGGCGTCTCTAAATCGCGTGCGGTGGCTAATGCGCCGGTCATAATATGCACGTAGGCCTCTTCTACGGCCGGCTGCGAGCCGACCTCATGCGCTAACAGCACATCGCCGAACGCGATTTCGGTGGCGGCGCCAGCGACCATTGCTTCGGCTAAGTGTACTGGGCTCAATCCAAATTCGTCCGCTGCCATATATCCCCACTCCTTCGTAAATATACCTTTAAAATACTATATATCTGAATACAACTTTTATGCAACATTCCGCCGCATAGCGTCAACTAACGAACCCAATAACACAACTAATGGCGCCGTTCCCTGCACTTGGGAAATCGTTTTGGGCGTGTGTTCGCCGAATACGATGCGCAGTAATTTGATGTGGTCGGCGTTATAGCGGCCGAGGCCTTCGGGGGCGGTCATAAAAGACATGTTTTCAAAGTTAAAGTCGTACAACACCCCTGCTTCGAGCTTGGCGCCGCTGACATCTGTCCGCAAGTTAGGCGTGTGGCCGCCAAAACGCAGCACCTGGGCGGCAAACCAAAACGTGATGACCGGCAGTGGTA
The DNA here is from genome assembly GCA_035996265.1 of Saccharimonadales bacterium (SeqCode). Lineage (GTDB taxonomy): Bacteria > Patescibacteriota > Saccharimonadia > Saccharimonadales > UBA4665 > PMNU01. The sequence goes on along the minus strand of DASYJQ010000077.1, from coordinate 1,985 downwards.
TGTCGGCGTCATCCAGCGCTTCAAAGGCGCGGTGCAGCAGGTCAAAATAATCGGCTTCGGCTTCATCTTCGGTCAGCTTGTGCAGCTGCTTGATCAAGTCATAGCCGGTCATTGTCCGCTGCAAGTCTTGCACAATATGCCCGTAGTGCGAAATCAGCCGCGTGGATGCCAGCGTTCCCAGCTCGCTTTTACCCCGTATAAAGGTGATCTCGCTGACGCTAAACAGTTCAATGCCGCCGGCCAGCTTCGATTTTACCCGGCGCACGCCCTTGGCCATTAAGCGCAGCTTGCCATACTCCGGCGTCAACACCGTTAGGATGCGATCGGCCTCGCCGTAATCGGTGCGCGACAAAATAATCGCCCGCGTTACCAGCTGCTTCATGCCGCAGCGGCCACGCCGGCCTTCACTGCCCGGCACAAATCGGCCAGTGTGGCCGTCGGCTTATACAGAACAACCTGCACGCCCAGGTCCCGCTGAAGCGTTGAGGTATAGCGTTGCATCAACGCCGGTGCCAGGGTGGTGTTAACGATCACCGGCACATGCTGCCATTCCGGATACGACCGGAACTCGTGCAAAAACTCGATGCCGTTATGCGCCGGCAGTTGTAGTTCCAAAATAACGACGTCAGGCATCTGCTGGTCGGCGGCATGAATTGCCTGCTGCGCGCCGCGTACCGGTGTCACGGTATGCCCGGCTTGCGTCAAAACTTGAGCATACGTGCGGGCCAATAAGGTGTTAGGTTCGAGTAATAATATGTGCGACATGAGTACAAACCTTATACAAGCTGAAGCTGCCGGCTGGGCTGTAGCGTGGCCGCCAAGCCGCGCTGGTGCTGCCATAAGCCGACGCGCAACTGGCTGGCCATGCCCTTAAAAATAGTATCAGCGACAAATAGTCCGGCCCCGGTGCCGGCGCTCAGCCCGGTCAACGGCTGCTGCGCACGGCCCATCAACTTGAGAGCGTTGCGCCACTGTGTTGCCTGCAAACCGTCCCCGACGCCATACACGCCGGTAATAATACCATGCGGCGTGCGGTGCGTGGCCAGCTTCAAACACTGACGCTTGCCAGTATTGGCAGCCAATGCTTCCACTAGCCCGAACCCTAGCGACAACAGCGCCGCCCGCAAGCCACGGGCGTGGGCCATAACCGGCTCATACTTGCCGCCCACTTCGACTTCGATGTCTACGTTGTATTCCTGGGCAAAGCGCGTTAAGGCATGCGCCGTATCTACCAACGTTGATGACACCGATACCGGTTCTAATTCCAATTGCGCTTGGCTGCGCAGCAGCTCCAAACCCAACAAATAGCTATCCACGAGTTGTAACGCAGCGTCGGCCTGTGTACGCATCAGCGCCGTGCCAGCCGGGTCGGTATGCCCTGTTAACTGGCCAAGCTCGGCCTGCCGGGATATAACCGTCAGCGGCACTTTGAGCTGTTCAGCAACAGCACTCAGCAGGTCGCCCCATTCTGTACCCGCCTCTGCTGCAGCTAGCTGCATGTACACCTCCTGTTTCTACAAGCAAGTATAGCAGGATCTTACGGGGAGAACGTCAAGTTCGGCAGAATAATATTGTTGAAGTCGTTTTCGAAGTCTTGCGATTCAGTGGAAATCGTCAATGTCACGTTGCGCAGCGGCAGTACAATCATAGTTCCCTGCTTTTGAGCGGTAATCTGGCCGTCGACACGGGAACCGACAACACTCGGTACCTTAGGTAACTTGTATGGTGTGACCGTAACTTTCTTGGCGACTGCTAAGCTTTGATACTGGACCATGACCTGGCTGTATGTCGACTGGACGATCTGCACACGCAAAGCATAGGCGTTCGTAGCCTTGCTAGTGTCGGGCACGACATCAGGATGGAAGTAGTCGTTCATAGGCACGGCGTTGCCGTTCTCGATGACGTAGGCGCTCCAGGTCTTAGGGTATTGCACCGTTACCGCGCCAAAGGTATCGGGGCCGACGTGCGTCTTAAGCGGGCTCTTA
>DASYJQ010000076.1:0-3073 GCA_035996265.1 Saccharimonadales bacterium (SeqCode) | reverse complement strand
CCGGCTTGCCCTGGTCGCGGCCGGCGGGCCGTACGCTCTGCATTGGCGCCTGCTTTACAGTCGTTCAACAGTACGACGCGCTCAACCGATATGCCGAGTGCTGCCGCAATGTCTTCGGCAAAAGGCCTGTTGCACCATCCGTTCTTTTCAAGTTCGCCGGCAGATACAATGCGGCCGTCTTTGACGGCGCCGGCAACACCCACGCCGACTGCGTCGGGGGTCTGGCCACCAAGCAGCTGGCCGGCTGTTACGGCAAGCGAGTCAATCGCCTGGTTATAATCGCCGGGCGTGTTGTATGTCTCGATTCTGCTAATATCTTCAGTGCCGAGCGCGGCACGCGTGCTTGTGCCGCCGTTGTCTATGGTGAGGATCAAAGGTTCTGTACCGCCGATCAGTGTTGCTGTTTCTGACATATGCTCCCTAGGATATTAAATAATCACCATAGCATGGTTAAATTTTCATGACAATTTTCACGCCGTGGCGTAGCTACAAAGGGAGTATTGCACTCATCTGGCGCACGGTTTGGTATAATCAGAACAATATGAACTATACAAATCCCCGCATTGCCGATGTGGCCGCCCAGCTAGTCAAACGGTTTGATGAATTGCAAGATAAAACTGAAATCCTCAAGGCTGTTGAGCTGCGGGCGCTGTATGCCGAAATCCCGGCGCTAGCGCCCGAAGAGCGTGGCGCATTCGGTAAAGAAATGAACCAACTCAAGGATGAGTTACAAAAATTAATTGATAGTCACCAGGAAAAAGCCGAAGCGTTACCGCCAATTGACGTTACTGCACCGTTCGACGTCAACACCGACCCAGCCAGCCGTCCGACAATCCTGACCGCTGACCACGGCAGCAAGCACCCGCTGATGGCCGAAATCGAAGCCGTATCAGATATTTTTTACCGCATGGGCTTTACCGTAGAGCAATCGCGCCAGCTTGATGATGAACATCACATGTTTACCATGCTCAACTTCCCACAGGGCCACCCGGCGCGTGACGACTACGACACGTTCATGACTATCCAAACCGACAAGAACGGCAATCCGCTTGTCGCCCCGGCGCATACCAGCACGATGCAGAACCGTATCATGCAAAAATATAAGAGCAACCTAGACGAAGGCCGCCCGATCGCCGTGCTGATCCCCGACCGCGTGTTCCGCAACGAAGACGTCGATGCCCGCCACGAGCATACTTTTTACCAGCACGAAGGCATTTACGTCGATAAAGGTCTGAACGCCGGCCACTTGATGGCCACGCTCAAGACCTTTTTGCAGGCGTATTACGAACAGGAAATCGAAATTAAAACCCAGCCGTTTTACTTCCCATTCACCGAGCCGAGCTTTGAATTTGCCTTGAGCTGCCCGTTCTGTAAAAAGAAGGGCTGCAATGTGTGCAGTTACAGCGGCTGGATTGAACTGTTGGGCTGCGGCATGATCCATCCCAACGTGCTTACAATGGCCGGCATCGACCCTAACATTTACACCGGATTTGCCTGGGGGGGCGGCATCGACCGTCTGGTTATGATGAAGTACGACATCGAAGACGTACGGCACTTCGAATCCGGTAAACTCGATTTCTTAAAACAATTCTCGTAGGGGTATGACCATGGCAGAGCAAACACTATTCGACAAAATCGTAGACGGCAGTATCCCGAGCTTTAAAGTATGGGAAGACGACAACTATCTGGCGTTTTTGACACCGTTTCCCAACACGCCGGGGCTGACCGTCGTTATCCCTAAGCAAAATCCGGGCGACTATATTTTTAATGTCAGCCAAGATACGGCCGCCGGGCTTATGCAGGCAGCAACTAAAGTAGCCAAGTTGCTCGAAAAAGCGTTGGGTGTCAGCCGTGTGGCTTTGGTATTCGAAGGTACCGGGGTCGCCCACGTGCACGCCAAACTTTATCCGTTGCACGGCGAACTGGGCGGCCAAACCGGCGTCTGGAGCAAACACGTCGAATTTTATCCGGAATACACCGGTTACTTTAGTACCGTCGAAGGTCCGCGCATGAGCGACGAAGAACTCACCACCATACAACACAAGATTACCGAGGCAGCCAAGTAATGAAAATCAGCACCCAAACCATTAAGTTCCTGAACGAAAAATATCACTCCGCCGGTGACCCGGCGCCGAATGGTGTTGATGCGCTAGTTACGGCTCTTGGCGCACAGCTTGGCGCGGTCGAAGAGACTATTCCGTTCGGCGAACGTTTTAAAGATGTCGTTATCGTTAAGATTGTCAGCGTGGAAAACCATCCCGACGCCGACCGCTTGCATATTTGCAAGGTAGACGACGCCGGCACGGTTCAGGATGTTGAACGTGACGAAAACGGTCACGTGCAAATTGTATGCGGCGCCCCGAATGTCCGCGAAGGCATGTTTGCCGCTTGGCTGCCGCCGAAATCTACCGTGCCGAGTACCTACGGCAGCGCCGAGCCGTTTGTCTTGAGCGCCCGCCCTTTGCGCGGCGTCGTCAGCAACGGCATGATGGCCAGCCCCAAGGAGCTAACCTTGGGCGATAGCCATGAAGGCATCCTGGAGATTGTTCCTGACGAAGATGAGCATATTGAGCCGGGCATGCGCTTTGCCGAAGCCTATCACCTGGACGGTGACGTCATAATTGATATCGAAAACAAAATGTTCACCCACCGCCCGGATTGTTTTGGCTGGTTGGGTGTCGCCCGTGAGATCGAAGGCATCCAGCACCGCGCATATACGAGTCCGGATTGGTATGTGACTAATCCTGAGTTCCCAGCTATCGAAGCCGAAGAATTGCCCCTCGAAGTCAATAACCAAATCCCGCAGGTCGTGCCGCGCTTTGTGGCGATTACGCTGCGTGACGTTGAGCTTAAACCCAGCCCGGTGTGGCTGCAGGCCGATCTGGCCCGCGTCGGCTTGCGCCCGATCAACAACATCGTGGACTTCACGAACTTTTTTATGCTGCTCACCGGCCAGCCGATCCACGCCTATGACTACGATAAGGTCAGGGCGTTATCTGGCGGCGACAAAGCTGTCCTGAATATTCGTTTCCCGCACGAAGGCGAAAAAATTACGCTGTTAAACGGTAAAGAA
>DASYJQ010000075.1:0-1611 GCA_035996265.1 Saccharimonadales bacterium (SeqCode) | reverse complement strand
TTGTCGCTGGCAGTGCTGTATAAACCGTAAGAAGTAGCGCCGCTGGTTTTAACAGACAGCACGTTGTTTACAGTGTTATTATAATCATTTCCGGTTTGATACAGTCCGTAAATGGAACCCGTATTGCCTGTTGCGGCTATTACCTTGTTATTGGCAATACGCCCTTTGTCTGCCGGGTTAGCATTGCAACCGGTGAGATAAATACCATACGCTGTTGCGGTGATATTATTCATATTCACCGTATTCTTTACAAACTGGTAAGCTGTATCCGCACTGGTGCCGTAAATACCATACGCAGTAGTAGTGAGCGGCGCGGTTAAGTTCACCGTATTGTTCATCACTCTTATTCTGCCGGTAAGGCTGGAGTAAATACCATATTGATAAGCGCCGTTCACTGTATTGCCATCTATCTGGTGACGATAGCTCAGGTTGGCCGCCGCAGTACCCGCAATATAAATACCGCTTGAACCATTGTTGATGGTATTGCCTTTTATCACCAGGTCGCTGCCCAGCAGGTCATCGGCAAAAACAGCCGCGGTCACATTAGATGTGCTGGTAGTGGCCGGCACGGTAATGATACAATTTGCCAGGCTGTCGTAAGAAGCCGTATTGGCAAATTCCACTGCGCGGCTGTTAGCGGTATTGGTTGCATTGATGGAGATGGCATTGAAGCTGATGTAGCTTGCGCTGTCGAGCTTCAACACATAGTTCTCCGTGCTGCTGGTAGCGTTGTATGTAAGCGTAACGGATGATGCATTGTTATTGGCGCTGCGGAATATCACCCTGCTGGTAGCAGAACTACCCGGAATACGGTGCATTCTCACCTGTTCTGTATAAGTTCCAGCCGCCACGTTGAATATAACGGTGCCCGTTATCCCACACTCTAATGCTGCAACCGCGTCTACAAATGAATTGAAGTTGGTACCGCCTGTAGGCATTGCATTGTTGATGGTATACGTACCTGCAAGGAAGGCCGGGTTCAGCGCCACTTGCACAGGTGTTGAGTAAACGGTATTGCCGGAACAGGTGACCGCTGCGCGGAACCAGTTTTCTGTTCCCACAGTGGTATTAAAGAGCGGACTGTTTTGCACGCCGCTGATATTTGTCCACGGACCGGCAGCCGATGCGGCGCTTTGCCATTGATAGGTCTGCCCTCCCCCAACGCTGTTGCCGCTAAGCGTAAGCACTATCGGTGAACCAATACATATCCCTGCATTGGGTGTTACGATCGTCGTACCTGCAGCAGGCGGTGTAACGCAAGGCAGAATAGTGAACTCAAAAGCACCCATGTCTGGAGTAGTGGCGCTTCTTGTAACACCATTGATGTCGGTTGTAATACCAACCGGCTCACCCAGATTGCCCACAGGAGAAACAGTAGGTGTAAGATCGCCCTGCACAGGATCTGTAAATTCAGGATCAACGCTGATGGAATTGGCATCCTGGCTGGAAGCTGCCTGCCAGTTGGCCAGTGTGGCCTGGTCGGCAGTATAGTAGCCTACGAAATTGCTTGCGCCGGGAACTACATACAGATCGTTCCGGTTAGAAATGATGCTGCTGGCTTCCGTTGCAAAATAAAGCGCATGCTTATCCCCGCTTCCACCGCGTTTGATG
>DASYJQ010000074.1:0-15382 GCA_035996265.1 Saccharimonadales bacterium (SeqCode) | reverse complement strand
CGAAGGACGTTCGAGAATCGAAGGCTATGGCCGGCCCGATGGCTGAACTGTCGGCCAATGCGCGCACCTGGGCCGGTGACAGTATTCCGGAGGGCTTTGATATGGACGACGCCGTCAAACGCTTTGGGCGGGTGTGGCAAGCTCACGCCAAGGATAACCCGGCCTGGTCTAGCGATACTGAGATGGCCAAAGTCATGTGGGACACCTACTGGGAAGATACGATCCGTCTAAAAGAAGCCGGCTTTGCCCGGCCGGCTGCCCTGGCCGAATACAACGGCGCCGACGGATTGGTAGCGCTGTTACTCGAAAGTCCGACGCCCGGAATTTCAGCTAATATCGCCGATTCGCGTATAACCGACCCGTTGGGCAGGCACGCTGAATATGAAGCCGTATTGCACCAGCTAACACGGCAATTTGCCGGTGAACGGTTTGCTACCAAGACATTGTTGCAATTTGCGGCCAGGGGCTATGTGTCTGACCCAGTAGGCGCCATAGAGAATCAATTAGAGAAACTGCGAGCCTTGCCAGGTGAATTCGACGGCATAGTAGGTATCGACGACAATGTCTATGAGTATTTTGCTAATAATATTCGGAGCGATCCGGCCGCAGAAGTCCGTGATTACGTGGAACGTTACAAAGCACTGGCGCTCGTATTTTTTGACGACTCGGATTTTGGGCATGAAGCTTTGCGCGAGATCAGCCTACAGACGCGCAGCACCGATCCGGACAACCTGCGTGAACATGGCGAGATGTATAAAGAACGCTTGGAGCACATGGCCTACATGGCCCATGAAGAAGATGTGTTTGTCGATGAGGATTTCATGCAGCGCGCTGCGGCCCGCAAAAACGGCAGTGCGCGTAGCCGTTTGGCGTACGCTCAGTATCTGCAGAAGGAGCGGGACAATCGGTCAAGTATCCATGATACGGGTCACCCGGAAGCCATTCATACCATTGGAGACAAAACGCCGGACACCAGTAGCCACGGCACCGACCCGCAAATCCAATATGACGACTGGCAGGGCGAAGAACAAGATAGAGCGGAGCGCCGTTATCTTTTGGCACGGGTCATGGCTGATGTGACCGGTGCCGAGCGCCAGCTGTTGGCCTATAAAGTTGGCGGAGTGACCGAAGGGGTCGACCAGGCGCTTTTAAAACGCCAGTTACGCACTACTGACCTGGATACCTATACGGCAGAACTCCTAAAGCGCTTGCGCGCCAATCATCCGACTTAGATACGCCCGTTTACTAGAACGATCCAACGTAAAATCGGAACATTATGGATTATACGCTGCGGATTGTGTAGAATAGGACGGTACATTTTCTAAGCCTCAAGCGCATTACCAAGGACGGTGTTTGTCGAAAGATAAAACGCCGGTTTATTTTTTATGATTGAACTGAACGACCGACCCTTTGAAGTATCCTCTACTCCCTATAGTGGAGATTTGGAATTGACCCCGATTGACTACGATCTTTTGGAGATGACCGCCGAAGATCCTGACGACTCTGATGAATTCAAGGAGTTTGAACAGGACTTTAGCGCCACTGCTATAACCGCCGGTGAACCCGGCATGGCCGAAGTTTACTTGCCGCCAGTGTCTGACAAAGACACCATGCCGGAAGTCAGCGCCGAAGTGGACGACGCGCCTGCCGCTGCGGCGTCAGCCGGGACCGCGCCGGTTGAAGATAGGGCCGGCAGGAGCGGCGGTGAGGTGTATGTAACATGGGATTGGCTACGGGCTCATGGGCCAAGTCCCTCTGAAGATTTACCGCCGGCGTCTAGCGGTGGCGCGGGTGGTGGCGGTGATATCCCCGGCCCCCCATTGCCACCTGGCGCTGATGTGCCCGCGGCTGACGAGCCTGAAGATTCCGGCGAGCAGTACCGCATGCCGCAAGATGCGCCATTGCCACCGGAAGAAGTAGAAGAAATAATCGTGCAACAGCCCGTAGACACTTTTGGTTGGTATAAAGGGCCGACCATGGAAATTCCCGCAGCTCGAAAGCCTGATCCGCCTTTTATGTTTGATCCGGCCCGTGGCGGGCAAGAATCAGACGTACCTCCGAACGGCCCGGTTGCTGAGACTATCCCTGAAGGGGCTGCGCCCGGTATTGGCGCCGCAGCGGTGGAGGCAACTGTCGAACCTGTTGTCGAGCACTCAGCGCTAACAGAACCACTAATGCCGTCGGTTCCGACCCCTCAACCGAAAGTGTTTGATAAGCTATACGCTGAATACGTGCAAGGGAGATTTTCTACCGATACAAGCGCCCCCCAACCAACCGAAGCGGCTGTCGACACAGCACCGCAAGACAAACCCGATGCCCCTGCAGCCGCCATAGTACCTTTTGCGGGCACGCATGGCGACCTAACAAGGGCTAGGAACGTGGTGGACGTTCCATTGCCTGAAGGACCTGCCGGCCCACTGCCGGCCCGCATCGAAGCTTCGATGCCGCCGCCACTGCCCGAAACGCCTAGTAGGGAAGCCGCCGAATTAGCGGCGCGTCAGCAGCAGGCCAGTCTAAAGCCGGAATCATCCGTCCCCACTAGCGTCCTGGAGCGCGTCCTGTCAGGGCTGCGCCGCATGGACTCTGCTACTATGGGTCAAGAAGACCCGACCCAAAAAGATGTTGTTAAAAATGTGGTAGTCGATGTAACGGCAGAAGAAATTGCAGCCGCCGGTGGTGACCGCATGGCTGCACTTGGCGAAAAAATTGTAGCCAGGCAGCGCGCCATTGAGCAACGGCCCGAGCCGCAAGAAGGTACCAACAGAGAATAATAAGGAGATTACCGTATGTCCGCACTTGAAACCCAAACCCCTCCGGCGATTAGCCGCCCCGAGGCTATTCAGCAAGTTGGCCACTTTGTCGCAGACGCCACTATAGTCCCCGAAGAAGACCCTGACCACATGGAACCGGCCGGCGGAGCAGATGCCGCAGGTTATGAAATAACCGCTACAGAAGAGGATGAGCCTGACATCGCCGGCGAGGCTGGCAGCAGTGACGACACTGTTGGTTCTGCCGGGGGCCGGCCATCAGCCGCCGGGCAGGCCGATGAAGCCCCTCCGGTCGCCGCTGGCGGCGGTGCTGGCGGCGGCGGTGACATCGCCGGCCCGCCACCGCCGCCCGGCGAGGAAATGCCGTCAGCAGACGGCGACCCTGAGCCGCGTCCGGAAGCCCCGCCCGAAGTATTGACCACTGCCTACGCAATGATAGAGAAGCAACAAGCGCCCGTTGAGCCACAAGATTATGATGCCACGGCCCAGCGGGTAGGCGAATTGCTGGTCGAACAGGATGCCGCCTGGGCTGCTTTACGCGCCAAGGACGAGGCCGCTGGCATTCAGGGTGCGGCACGCGATGTGATCGCTACCCAGGAAGTACCGATGGAAGATGCAGGCACTCGAGCGGAGCGCGAAGCGCAAGTCGCCGAACTAGTAGCCGAACACGATGCCGCCCGGGAAGCTTTCCGGGCGCATGATCCCGACGATGATATCGAACCAACCGACCGGCCTGAAGCGCCGGCAGCCCCGGAAACCCAGCCAGTACCGGATATGCCGCCGGCAATAGAAGTCGGCGCAGTTGTCCGCTACCAGGACGGCGAGCTGCAGGATGGTGCTGATCCTAACTATTTTGACCCCGATATGCCCGAAGTAGTGTATGCTCCGGCTGATTCCATTGTGATGGCGCGCGGCGGCCCCGGTCAGGATAACCTAGCCGTGAACGCCAGCAGCGAAGGCTGCCGTATCGTGACACTACACAACGGTCAAACGCTCGAAATCGGCGTTGTTCACATCGGCGCCGAAGACGCCGGCACTAATAACGGCGAACAGTTAATCCAAACCGCCATGGACACGATGCCGTCATTGGCCTGGGCAGGCGTGCAGGCACACGTCTTTGGTGATGTGGAAACCTCGCCCCTTGGCGAAGAAGCCGGCAGGTGGAACGGGCGCCTGGAAACCTTTTTGCACGGAAAAGGTATCGGCGATGTCACCGTGGTGTCCGAACGCGACGGTAAAGATGTTTACGCCTATGCCAACACCGGGCAAGTAGAGGCGTTTGACGTTAGGCGGGTGCGCATCTATCCCCCTGAGACGCCCGAAGTGCAAGCACTCCACGACCGGCACCGCGCACAACCGCCAGAAACGCGGCCGGATAATGCCGAGCCGACTGAAACTTGATCTTATAGGAGAGAGTTGTTAGAATTCTGAGTTAAATAATAGCGAGGGCGCCAGCTATGACCGATTTTTTTTCTGAGAGACCTTCAATTCCTTTTATTAACGGGCAGCCTGGCGTGCCAGACGGGCAGTTTTTCCCGCAAGACGCCATTACCGCCCAGGACCCCTACGATGTACAGCGCCCCGAAATAACAACGGGGGATGAAGTACCCCTTATTACTGCTACCGAAGAAGATGAGGAGAGTGCCGGGCAGTTCCCGGCATCCGACCCCACGCCTTTCGTGGTGGCGGCAGCCATGGATGCCGGCCGGTCAGATCCGGGGCCGGAACGAGAACCGGACCTGCCGCCGGCCCAGCAGGCGGTGAGTGCGCCGCTCGGCGAACTAGCCGTTGATCCATCTGGCTCCGCGTTGCCTGAAGGTCCCGAGCCAGCGCCTGTGGCTGATCAGCCTGAGACAGTGTCCGAACCTCAGGACCTGCCGCCGGCCGCACCTGACGCCGTTGCAGCGGTCGCTAATGAAGCGATTGTCACTGACCCTGAGCTGGCCAGCTTGTTGACACAAGGTATAGAAGCGCTCGGTGAAGAGAGACTAGATCACCTGCTTCGGGCCAATGACCGCTTTAATCGGGCGGTCACAACCATGCACGAGGACGGGAGCGAGACAGTAGATGAACAGTATTACAGTAGGCGATTCCTACGCCAAATACCAGACTATGCCGCCGCCGCTACCGAAGCCGGTTTGGAGCCGGAACAAGCTCAGGGCTTGCTGGTGCATGCTTTGGACTCCGCCCATCATCCGAATTTTGATTATAGTGACCGCACCGCCGCCCATCTTACCCGGGCCATGGGCACAGCGGCGAATGCAGGTGAACCGTTAACCGAAGCCAATGTGCAGCAGCTGAAAGATTTGATTTCCGTTGCCGCGGAGAACGACGTCGTCCGGCCGGGTTTACAGGCGTATGTAGCTGCCAGACAGGCGGGGCTTTCGTCTGAAGATAGCGTGGGGCTGGTAAATGACTACCTGGCTTCGCAGAACTATCGTCAGATCGGCTATAACATATCTCGCTTTACCAGGGCGCTCAGTACATTAAATATTGCCGGTGTCGACCCGGAACTAACCAAAGAGACATTCGCCGCCTTTAGGACAGTACGTCCCGAACCAAGAAGCGCAGTCTACGATGAGTTTAAAAACCTCATTACCATGGGTGCGCCGGCCATGGGTAAGACGGCAGCTGAACTCATGCAGGCAACGGTCGACCGGCTGCGGGGCGGGGCGGCCGACATGCACGATGCTATCGGCCAGGTTATAAGGGGCGAGGGGGAACCCGCGTCAATAGACAGCGACGCGCCAGTCGTTATAGACCCCGCCGAACGACGCGACAAGCATTTTATCCCAGTGTCAGGACCGCTGGGGCACGCCGCGCTGCCCTATAGGACAGAACGGTCTTTGAACGACGGCGTTCGGGATATAGAAAAATTAACCGCGGCCGTTTCGTACCACGGTGATGTGGTGGGCGAAGGAGCGTGGGTGTATAGCCCCGAGAAGGGCACTTGGTATTCGCTCGGCGGAGAGACGGAATTTTTGGCCGGTGGTGATGCGCGGCATACGTACATCCATTTTGATCCCAGCGAACTCAGCGGGACGCCGCTATTCTTTCATGTTCACCCGGAAGATGTCGCTATCCATGGAGACAGGATAGGCCACGTATTTCCTTCCGATGCCGACTACCGCACGGTTGCCACCGTCCAGGAAAACGCCGGGGGGCCGGTAACACCGCGCTCTTTTATCTCTCACGGCTTGGGAATCACTGAGTTTACGTTCCCGGCCGACAGCCAAGCTATCCGTGCGGTGAGTGAGATCGCCCAAGATATGCAGCATTCATTGTTCGCCAGGTTCGGCGACGAGCGGACGATGATGCAGCAGGCAAGGGCAGCCGGTGAATACGAATTTGCCCAATGGTGCGTCGGGCAAATTAATGCAGCACTGCCGGACGGTTTTAATATTACCCTGTACCCCCGTGGCGTAAATCTTGAGCAGGCAGCGGGCGTGGGTCGTCCACCCAAAGAAACCTGATATTTTGCGAACAAGCCATAACTATGTGCTAGCATATAAGGTATGCAGGATGTATATCCAGAGGCGGGTGATCACCACACTACTGTAGGCGTACCGTTAGACGAGTACGCACACATCTCCGATGTTTCCATTACACCGGAAGATACCGAAGTGGAGCCGGACGAGCTGACGGCCGGTTCTGCTGACGGCTACGAGATCACCGACGAGGGCGATGACGACGATGATCAGGCGTTGCCTGAACCCGAAGCGTACGCAGACGTTAGTTTGAGCGCCGAAGACACAAAAATACTAGGCCAGTTGTTGGCCCAGCGACTAGTCAGCCGGGCCGAACAATGGGGAGTGCCCATGACACCAGATCGAGCCCAGCGGGCCGGTGAAATGATGTCCGGCATGCGGGGAGTGGATCCGATTTACGAACGGCACCAAAGCAAGGCGTCAGACCCCGGAGAAAAGCAGCCGCCTGCGGAAATACCGCCAGATGACCAGCCAGAAGACCAGCCGCCGGCACATGCTAGCAGTGGCGGCAATTCCGGTAATGACGAACCGCCCAAAGGGCCGCCGCCCGAATCGTCCGTCCCTTTGCCGGACGACGGCGATGATCCGGCCACCGAGCCGAGCATGGAATCTCAGGAATCTGCAGCCGATGCTGCTCCCGAAGACACATCGTACTCTGAAAGTGATTACAATTTTGAGCCACGCAGAAGGTATGCGCCAGGCCAGCTCCGGGAGGAATTACGCAATCTGAATACTATTCTGAGCGAGGGTGGTGTTGACGCCAACTCGCTCCTCACGCCGCGCGAGCAAGAAGCGCTGCCATTACTACTCGATTCGGAGCTAAACCCGAGTGCTGTCGCCGCGCAGCTTGGTGTCAGCGTGGCGCAGGTGTCAAAAACCAATCGCATCATGATAGAGCGATTGATAGCCAGTGCTCCAGAGGGGGTGATTCCGCCGGAAGTAACGCCACAGCCGAGGGGGCGTATTATAAGTGAGCCTCCTGCCGGCGTCGGCCCCATCCTTAACGCCTTGCGTCAGGAACGGGGAATTCCCGTTGAACAAATTGCTGAGGCGCTGGAAAAATCACCGTCAGTCATCGGGCGGTTCTTAAGAGGTGAAACACACCCTGCCGCTTCGTCTATCTTGGAGCATGTATTAAACGTAATAGGCGTCACAGGAGAAGAAGCTGCTCGTTATATAGCTGAGTATCAGAGCGAGCGAAGAGCGGTGCTTGCCGACCGTGACCGGCGTGTCAAAGCTACCAAGGCTCAACGCAAAGCAACTGAAGCCGAAGAGTAATACCATGCCTGCATTTGATACCCATACTGACACTGCTGCCTCTAACTGGTCCGGCTATGCCGACCGGCCAGGACAGTTCGTCCCTGATGACACTATTACGGCCCAAGAATACGATAACGAGCCGCAGGCTGGTCCAGACGAGTTGGATACTCTCAACATAACGCCTGAAGACGATGAAGAAGTGGTAGCTGCCGATGAACGCGCGGCACCGCTGTTCGGCGCGTTAGCCATAGAAGCTTCCGAGCCTAGCGGTGCCGAGGAACCCCAGCAAAAGCCAACGCCAAGCAGCGCTGAGGCTGACCATAGTGATGTTGACGAACCAGCTGCTAACACTGAGCCTGCCAAAGTCATTAACGAGGCGCCCTCCGACGACGCGCCATCTGAACCGCCGGCCGCGCCGGGCGGCAATTCCGGTAATGACGAACCGCCCGAAGGGCCGCCGCCCGCCGATACTTTGCCGCCGCCCGGCGAAGAACCAGAGCCGCCGGACGGCGAGGACGGTATGGGTGGTGATCCGTATGAATGGGACTATCCAGGTGAAGGTGACGAATCCAGCGCACAGTCGTCCGGAGCTGTACGTGACGCGTACCACACACTCCATCCGGTAGGTAGATATGTAGCCAAAGACAGAAGCGCTGAATCAATCGATGCCGGTCAGACCGTGAGCATCCCTACGGGGCTGGTTGAACGCACCGGCTTCACGAAGGGCAGCGGTGAATGGGTGACCAATCAAACTGCTGACGAATATCGTGGGAATCTTTTTGCTGACGATATACCAGGGGCCACACCGGAAACTACCAGTATCGCCGGCGGTGAAGCTGGCGCGTTTTCTGCGGGTCGCATCGTGTTGGACGTCGGCGCCGGACAGGCAGTAGCGCTGTTGCAGTTTGCCGAACGCTATCCGGACACGACGATTATTGGCGTTGATCAGTATTATAATAAAACCAGAGAAATAGATCTTACAAAGCCGGGCGTCCAGCTTACTAAAGACGACTGGCACGAGTTGGCGCGCATCCCTAGCGATAGCGTCGACACTATTCTGTCGCAACGCGGTGTAGTCCCTTGGGGTATCGGCCCCGATGAGCCGCGGTCGGGTGAAGTAGCCGATGCTATTACGAGAGTGGCCAAAGAGGGGGCGGTTTGGCGGTTTGACAGTATGCCTGAGAATGGTCCGCTCAGAACTTATGTAACGACACTTTTACAAGACCGCGGTTGGGACGTTACGCCAGTCGCAGATGCCCGAGGTTACCTGCGTTTTACAGTGGTGGCCATAAAAAAGGAACGGTCCGAACAGGCCAAGTAACATATGCATGAATTAGGGGCGACGGATATTGGTTCTGGTGCAGGTTGGTCTGATGACCACGCCGGGCAGTTCGTGCCAGACGAGGCCGTTACCGCCCAAGATTATGACGATGAACCGCTGCCCGCTGCTGGTGATCTGGACGGCCTGGATATAACCGCCACCGAAGAAGATGATGAATCGGCACCGTTATTCTCGTCGCTCGGTGCGCTGACCATAGAAGCTCCCGAATCCGACGTTCATGACGAGCCAGCAGACGAATCAACCCCAGTTGCCGATACCGACTCTGTCGAAATCATTAGTGAATCGCCTTCTGGGGATGACGAGTCGCCAGAACCGCCAGCTGCTGCCGGCAGCGATTCCGGCAATGATGAGCCGCCTGAAGGTCCGCCGCCCGTTGAAACACCCGAACCGCCCGGCGACGATGACGAAGCGTCGTCTCCGCACCAGCCCTATTCGTCCGGTCAGATTCGCGACGTCCTAACACGACTCAACGATGTATTGCCGCCAGACGGTGAAGGCAGTCTTGATCTGCTGCCGCTTACCGAGCGGCAGCGAGACGCATTGCCATTACTACTTGACCCGGATATGACCAACGAAGCTATTGCCGAACAGCTCTTAATACCCAAAACTACCGTTTCGGCATACGGGGGTAGAATTATCCAAAAGATGCTGAATAATATCGAGCCGGAATCGCTGCCCGCCGATCTGCCGGAGCCAGCTGGCCGCATTATTGGTGAGGAGCGTGATAATGTCGGCACCTTCATTAACGAAACACGCAAAGAACAGGGATTGACATTGACACAACTGGCCAGTGAATTCGGAGTATCCCCGGTCACCCTCAGATATTTCTTCAATGGTGACACACAACCGAGGTCCGCAAAGATGTTGGAACCGCTTATGGAGCGGCTTGGCGTTCCGGATGCACTGCGTCAAGAATATAGGGCGCTTTATGACGAAGAACGGCCAAAAGCACCGGCTCCTGATGCACAATCCGCTACAACAGAATCGCCTGCACTTCGGCCGCTCCACGACCCTGTAGAGGTTTCGAGTGCCACGGCAGAAAATATCGCCCGGGTAGTCACACGGGTCATCGCTGAATGGGTCAATGAACCCGCGGCAGTAGCAGGTGAGCCATCAAGGCGCCGGTCACGAGGTCAAATCCCCGATATGTTAGCAGGCATCCAGGAAAAGTTGTCAGAACAGAATGTAACAGTAGAATCCCTAATTCCGGAAAAGGCCACCGCTTTACGCGAAGCGGCACCGCTACTGCTTGATCCGGATATGACTGATGATGTAATTAGTGAGCGGCTTGGCGTGGCTACTTCTTATGTGGCAGATATGCGCCGGCGGCTGTTGGATACAACTATCCGTCATGCCCCAGAAAACGCACTGCCTCCAGAGCTGATACGCCCGGCAGCCGGCAGCGATGCGCCACGGCAGAATGTCGGAAGCCTGGTTAATGGAATCCGCAAGGCGTTGGGTGTGGATGTTGCCGATTTGGCGGCTGCGGTCGGAGTGACACAGCCGACGCTTTCCCGGCTTTTTACCGGCACAACACGCCCCGATCCGTATGCAGTGGTAGCGCCGCTATTGCGAATACTGCACATCCCGCCAGAAATAGCCGGAAACATACTAGATGCCTACAAAGAAGAGATTGCCGCCCGCGCCCGGTTGCAACAGCTGAGGAGAGAATTTAGAAGGCGGAATCAGTAGCTAGCTTATAAACTGCATATCTGGTAAAATAGACAGCAACGTGTTGTTTTTGTTTGCCCTAAAACTAGAACAACAAATATATTACGCATAATGAAAGGCTACTAGAAACTCACATGGCAGCAAAATATAAAATTGAAGACCTCCGCAACATCGGTATTATCGCGCACATCGATGCCGGTAAGACGACGACTACCGAAGGTATCCTGTACCGTACCGGTCTTAAGCATAAGATTGGCGCCGTACACGAAGGCGGTACTACTACCGACTGGATGGAACAGGAACGCGAGCGCGGCATCACTATCGTTTCCGCTGCTGTTACTTGTTACTGGAAGGGCAAGCAGATCAACATTATCGATACCCCTGGTCACATCGACTTTACTGTCGAAGTAGAGCGCTCACTTCGCGTACTGGACGGTGCTGTTGTTGTGTTCGACGGCAAGATCGGCGTTGAGTCGCAGTCCGAAACTGTCTGGCGCCAAGCCGACAAGTACGGCGTGCCGCGTATTTGTTTTATCAACAAGATCAACCAAACCGGTGGCGACTTCTACAAATCTCTCGACACCATCCACAAGCGCTTGAGCAAGCGTGCGCTGCCAATCCACCTGCCGATCGGCTTTGAACAAGCTATCAACGGCGTTGTCGACCTCGTCACTATGAAGGCCTACACCTACAAAGACTTCACCGACCACGAACTGGTTGAGGGCGAAATCCCTGAAGACATGATGGACAAGGTTAAGAAATACCGCAGCCTGCTGATCGAAAACGCTGTCGCCGAAGACGAAGCGATGCTCGAGAAGTTCTTTGAAGTGGGTGAAGAAGGCCTTTCTGAAGCCGAAATCATGCACGCCGTCCGTACCGCCGTCCTTTCCGGCAAGTTCTTTGCTGTCACCGGCGGCGATGGCCGCGGTGTCATTGTCGAGAAGGTCCTTGACCTCGTCGTTGACCTGCTGCCTGCACCAACCGACCGTAGCACTACCTGGGGTACTCACCCGAAGACCGGCGAAGAAATTGAGCGCAAGCACAACGAAAGTGAACCGTTTGCCGCGCTGGCTTTCAAAATTACCACTGACCCCTTCGTGGGCAAGCTGGCCTACTTCCGTGTGTACTCGGGCAAGCTGGTTGCCGGTTCATATATTCTGAACAGCTCTACCGGCGAAAAAGAACGCGTCGGCCGTATTGTGCGCCTGCAAGCCGACAAGCGTGAAGACGTTACCGAAGTCTCGGCCGGCGACATTGCCGCCATCGTCGGCCTTAAGGGTACGACCACCGGTCACACGCTGTCCGACCTGACAAACCCGATTGTTTTGGAAAGCATTACATTCCCTGAACCGCCCGTGTCTATCGCTATTGAGCCGAAGACCAAAGCCGACCAAGAAAAAATGGGTATCGCCCTTCAGCGCCTCGCCGAAGAAGACCCGACTTTCCGCGTGCGGGTAGACGATGAAACTAGCCAGACCATTATCTCGGGTATGGGTGAGTTGCACCTCGAAATTATCGTTGACCGCATGAAGCGTGAATTCGCTGTCGAAGCCAACATCGGCCAACCCCAGGTTGCTTACCGTGAAACCATTCGTAAGGATGCTGTTGAAGCGCAAGGTAAGTTTGTCCGTCAGTCCGGTGGCCGCGGCCAGTACGGCGACGTATCGATCCGTGTCAGCCAGAACGAAGTCGGCAAGGGCTTTGAGTTCATCAACAGCATCAAGGGTGGCGTCATCCCCGGTGAGTACATCAAGCCAATCGAGCAGGGCATTGTCGAAGCTATGGCTAACGGCGTTATCGCCGGTTACCCGGTTGTCGACATCAAGGTTGAACTGTACTACGGTTCGTACCACGAAGTTGACTCCAACGAAATGGCCTTCAAGATTGCCGGTTCCATGGCTTTGCAAGAAGCCGTCAAGAAAGCCAACCCCGTACTACTTGAGCCGGTCATGAAAGTCGTTGTTGTTACTCCGGAAGAGTTCATGGGCGACGTTATCGGCGACTTGAACAGCAAGCGCGGCCGTATCGAAAGCATGGAAGACTTGAGCATCGGCATCAAGGAAATTACCTCTTTTGTACCGCTCGGTGAAATGTTCGGCTATACCACTAACCTGCGCAGCAGCACTCAGGGCCGCGCCAGTTCCAGCATGGAGCTTGACCACTACGAAGATGTTCCGCCGAATGTAGCAACGGCCATCATCGCCAAAAACGCCAAGTAAAGTAATCAGCGTTTCTTATACCTTTGTCCAGTACCGGTAAGTAAAATACCTTAATGTGGGGGTAACCATGAGTGATGAAAAAAAGATCGCGCAATTGCGCGTCGAGATTGATGGTATCGATACTAAGCTCGTAGACATGCTGAATGAGCGTGCGCGTCTGGCGCTGGCGATCGGCATTGCCAAAAACGGCAAGAATATCGTACGTCCTGCGCGCGAAGAGACCGTCATGAGAAACGTCGCGAAAGCCAACAAGGGTCCCTTGGCCGACGAAGGTTTATACGAGATCTTTAAGAAGATTATCGCCGTCTGCCGCCAGATCCAATACAACAAAGAACCATAACCTGCATTAGCACGGTGTTTACTCTTTACACCGGTGTTACGCTAGTGTACAATAGCCAAGTCACTCGTGTGAGTAATTTTCTCATGCAGATGCTAATAGTAATATTTAAGGAGTCATTTTAATGGCAGAACAATTTGACCGTAGCAAGCCCCACGTTAACGTCGGCACAATGGGCCACGTTGACCACGGCAAGACTACTCTTACCGCTGCAATCACTCACGTGCTTGCAAAGCGCCTTCCTAGCAAAGTAAACGTCGCACGCAACTACGACGAAATCGATAACGCCCCTGAAGAAAAAGCTCGTGGTATCACGATCGCTACTTCTCACCAGGAATATGAATCTGAAAAGCGCCACTACGCTCACGTTGACATGCCAGGCCACGCCGACTACGTCAAGAACATGATCACCGGCGCCGCACAGATCGATGGTGCAATCCTCGTCGTCTCTGCCGCCGACGGTCCTATGCCCCAGACTCGCGAACACGTACTGCTTGCCAAGCAAGTGGGCGTACCTTCCGTCCTTGTCTTCCTTAACAAGATGGACCTCGCTGATCCTGAATTGGTTGACCTCGTCGAAGAAGAAATCCGCGACCTGCTCGCTAAGTACGACTTCGACCGCGAAGCACCGATCATTCGTGGTTCAGCAACTAAGGCCCTCGACGGTGATTCAGCTAGCGAAGACGCTATCATGGACCTCGTTAAGGCTTTGGATGACTTCATCCCAGAACCAAAGCGCGACCTCGACAAGCCTTTCCTTATGCCTATCGAAGACGTCTTCTCAATCAAGGGTCGTGGCACTGTTGCTACCGGCCGTGTTGAGCAAGGTATCGTCAAGGTAAACGAAGAAGTTGAAATCGTCGGTATCCGCGACACCCGCAAGAGTGTTGTTACCGGTGTTGAAATGTTCAAGAAAAACCTGGACCAGGGTCAAGCCGGCGACAACGTTGGTATCCTGCTCCGCGGTATTGAACGCGACGACATCGAGCGCGGCCAAGTACTTGCCAAACCAGGCAGCGTTACTCCGCACACCGAATTTGAATCAGAAGTTTACATCCTTAGCAAAGAAGAAGGTGGTCGTCACACTCCATTCTTCAAGGGTTACAAGCCTCAGTTCTACTTCCGTACTACTGACGTAACCGGCGAAGTTGAACTCCCAGCTGACAAAGAAATGGTCATGCCGGGCGACACCATCACCTTTAAGGTCAAGCTTTTGCAGCCGATCGCCATGGACCAGGGTCTCCGCTTCGCTATCCGCGAAGGTGGCCGCACAGTTGGCGCCGGTGTTGTAACTAAAGTAGTAAAATAGAGCTAAATAATTTAAGTCTATAGGACTCGCACATTAAGAAGGAAAAACAGTAATGGTAGAAGTAGCTAAAAAAGATCAGAAACAACGGATTCGTATCCGCCTCAAGGCCTACGACCACAAAGTAATCGACCAAGCAGCAAAGCAGATCGTAGACACCGCGCTACGTACTGGTGCTACCATTGCTGGTCCAATCCCACTGCCCACCGACCGCAGCACGTTCACGGTTATCAAAAGCCCGCACGTCTACAAAAAAGGTCGTGAGCAATTCGAAATGCGCGTACACAAGCGCCTAATCGACGTCACGGATCCAACGCCAAAAACGATTGACTCCCTGATGAACCTCTCGCTCCCAGCCGGTTGCGACGTAGAAATCAAGATGTAACAAAAGGAACGGCCCGAAAGGGCCGTTTTTTATTGCTGGCGGCGATATCGACCGGGCGGCACAGCCTGCATTCCTTTACGACTTACTAGGTCTTGGACAACCGGGTGCCGGTAGAAGCAGCCAGTTCCTTGATCCAACCATCATGCCGGTCAAGCTGGCCGTACATAATGATATGTTCCTGTTCCTCTGTCTCTGCGCGTTTCATTAGGTAATCCAAGACCTTATAAATATGGTGAATATCCCGGCGGATTGGTGCAAGCTCTTCGTCAAACCTCTTATCAATATAGCGCGTCATTTTACCGAAGAAGGCAGCGAATTGCTGTTCAATTTTGACCTCGAACGCATCAAAACGTTCGTCGAGAATTACTTGCAGCTGATCTTCGGTTACCGGGGTCATGGCGGCATTGTATGAATAGTTCCTTAAGATTGCAACAACGAATGCGTAAGCAATATTACAGAGCTGTGGAAGAATGGTATAGTGGGATATATGAGCGAAACCGAACAGATTGTATTTGTAGACGAAACTGGCAAACCGACCGGCGAAACCGGCCCGAAGCTGGCCAACCACGGCCCGGACACTAAACTGCACCTGGCGTTTTCATGCTA
>DASYJQ010000073.1:0-8115 GCA_035996265.1 Saccharimonadales bacterium (SeqCode) | reverse complement strand
GCAATCATTGGCGGCTGGGTAATACCGCTGGTGCTGACATGGTCCGGCGAATAGGGGCTGATCCAGCTGCGCCATACCCCTAGATACGGGTGATCTTTGCGGCCGGGTGTTAGTATCATATGCGGCACCATGCCGTTTTCCCATTGGCCGCGCAGCAGGCTTAAAATCTCGATTTTAGCCCGTTCGATATCGTAGTGGCGAATGCCGATGGCAATAAAACAGCTGTCCCAAAGCCATTGGTGCGGGTACATACCCCTAGCCGGAATGGTATATAGGCCGCGGTCGTTGTGCGCTAGCACATCCTTAGCAGCAGCCAAGAGTTTAGCAGATTCGCTCATGCTTTCCAGTATACCTCATCTGGCGGTTGCATCAGCTATGTAAACCAGGCTGCAGCAAGCCCAACTTTTGGAAGGCGAAGAAGGTGGCTGACACGCAAAAAGCGCAGCCGATTTCACCGGATTGGATCATCTGTAAAACCTGTGCCGCCGGCACGAATTCAATGACGATGTTTTCCGTCGGCTCGGGTGTGGCGGCTTTTTGGACTGACCCGCGGGCCAGGAAGATATGGGTACGCCCGGCAGACAATCCCGGATTATTGTCGATGGAAGCCAGCGGCGTCAGCGATGCCGCTACAAAGCCGGCTTCCTCTGCCAATTCACGGACCATGGCGTCAGCGCTGGAGATATCATCCTTTTCCATTTTTCCCGCCGGGTAGTCGACGGATACTTTACCGATTGGCGGCCGGTACTGACGCTCAATGAGAATCCTATTGTCGCCGGTGACGCAGACGCACAATACTGAATCGTCCGTTTCATGTATGTAATAGGTGGCGTCAACCCCACTGGCGGTCTTCATGGTATATTGGCCAATTTTGTAATAGGGCGTTTCTAGGGCGGTTACACGATTTACGATCGTCCAGGGGGCGAGCTTAGGATTTGGGTTTGAAACAGCTGCCATAGTTATGAGATTACGTATGTCCAGCCCGGCTGCCATTTGCCTGTCCGCCGCCAGTCCTCGCCAAAGGCTTGGGGCCAGGCTTTGCCGTTCAGGATAACTTCCAGCGCCAACTGCGGCGCCTGGTGCGCCACGATAGCTACCTGTCTGCCATCGTATAGGGCTTTTAAGAACGTACAGAACGATTCCATGCGGTTTTCGACGTCACGGTAACTTTCGCCATTAGGAAACGGCGAGTCGATGTAGTCAATCAAGTTGTCTTTAAAAGTCGTCGGCATGCCGTTCAGGTCGCCGTAGTTGATTTCGCGCAGCCGGTCGTCCTGGATGACTGTGTATGTTTCGCCAAAGCCCAGCTGGGCGGAATCGACAGCCCGTTTTAAGTCAGAGCAGAATACCACTTCAAATTGTTTGCCAGCTGCCTGCACGCCGAGCTGTTTGGCCTGTTCGATGCCTTTTTCGGATAGTTCGCCGGGGAGCCAGCCGGTGGCGAGGTCTTCTTCGTTATCGGTCGTTGTGCCATGCACAAAGTATGTGATTGTAACCATGAACTCAATATAGCACGCCGGCTAGAGCTAGGCTGCGACGGGTTGGCCGACGCGCGCAAGCCGGCGGGCTACGGCTCGGCCGTAAATGTGGGCGATAGTTATAGGGCCGCCGCCACCGCGGAAGGCGAGAATGTCTCTGCCGTCTTCACCGTGCCGCTGAACGAGATCGGGGTGGGCATTGCCAGTCTCCCGGCCGCTATCAGGCATGGTAGCATAGCCATAGTCGATGAGAATGGTATTAGGGGTCAGATCTGTGATGTTGCCTGGAGCGCGCGTGGCAGTGAAGCCAAGTACGATGTTCGTATCGGTAGCCAGGCGTTCGGCGCCAGCATCGAGGTTGTTACGGTTTTTATAGTGATTCTCTGGCGGAACATGGACTCCGGCGCCCGGTAACACCTTAGCCACTAGTGGGCCGGCAACGCCGCCGTTGCCGAGTACGACAATTTGAGATGGATCCAGGTCACGTACCGACTCGATGCCGCGCGCCTGCAGCATGGCATTGGCCACGTCAAGCATGCTAACTGGTGTAGCGGGAACATGTGGCGACTCTGAGGTCACGCCATCGAGGTCTATGCTCGCCTTGAGGGCCAGTGTCCCCGGCGTGATATTCAGCGGCACGACACCTTCAAGGTCGATTCCGTCGCGTTCATTAAGTTCTTGGATCAGGCGGAGGGTTTCGTTATCATTGGCAAGCGTAAAGAGTCCACCCTTGCTGACGCGTCGGAGTTCGTTGATATCGGTAATATTCCGATACTTGCCGTCTTCACCAGGAAGCCACACTTCACCGCGCAGACCGGGGGTCCCGGCCTGGGCGAGCGCTTCTACGGCGTACGAGAGGCTGGGTGGGTCAGCATCAGGAAGTACGAAAGCGACAGTTGCGTCGCCGTCATACATTTCGGCACGGGGTGCTATCTCTTGATACATTAGTGCAACTTGCGCGCCGGTAGAGAAACCAGGCACGTCATACTCAATCGCCATATTACTATGTCTTTCCGTTTTGTGATTTATATCACGTTCAGGTATACGCTTATGTACCCCTATGAGTCAAGCCTTTTTCGGAACATAGTCTTGACATAATATAGTACCTTGTATAACATAGTACTATATGGAAGAAAGTTCATCAGAATCAATATTGATCAATCAGGCCGAAGTACAGATGCGCAAAGGCTTGCTTGTGTACTGCGTGTTGCTGCTATGCAAAGACGGCAAAGTGTATAGCTCAGACATTATTAAACAGTTGCGCCAGGCTGAGCTGATCGTCGTGGAAGGCACGCTATATCCGCTCCTAAGCCGTTTAAGCCGCGACAAATTGCTGTCGTACGAGTGGCAGGAATCAGAACAAGGGCCGCCGCGCAAATATTATTGGCTGACCGACGAAGGCAAGCAATTATTACACGAACTACAAACAACCTACCGCCGGCTGCACGCCTCGGTTACTCATCTAGAGAAAGGTGAAAGGAAATAACATGAACGAAATTACTAAAATTCACTTAGGCCGGCAGGCCTTTACTATTTCGGTCGAGGCTTACAAAACGCTGCAAGCATACTTGCACGAGATTAAGCGTCAGGTTGGCGATAAGGGCAAAGACGTTGTCGACGAAGTTGAATTACGCATGGCCGAACTATTGGCCGAGCGCGGTATTAAGGCCGACAAAGTTGTCTTGCCCGAAGACGTTGACTACCTGAAAGAGCAGCTAGGCTCCCCCCGGGATTTTAAAGACGAAGACGATACTGCCGGTCCCAAGGGCAAGGAACAATCGGACGCCGAAACGACCGCTACCAAGCGCTTGTTCCGCGACACCAACAACGCCTGGTTGGCTGGCGTCTGCGCCGGGCTGGGCAAGTATTTTGGCATCGACGCCACCATTATCCGCCTGATATTTATCGCCCTGCTATTCTTTGGCGGCGGCGGAGTGCTGCTGTATGTCGTGCTGTGGCTTATCGTTCCCGAAGCCCGCACAACTAGCGAGCAACTGCAAATGCAAGGTAAACCGGTGACAGTCGATAGCTTAAAGCAAGTCGTTGGCCGCGCCGATATCGAAGGCGCTGCTAAGCGGGCTTCTAATGTTGTCGGGCCGGTGGTGCAGATGATTGCCAAGATTGTGCTTGGCATTCTCGGTGTCGGGTTCATGGTTATTGCCGTAGCGCTTCTATTAGGGGTGATGATGCTGGGCATGTATGCCTGGGTGCACCACGGCGTATCAATCGCCGGCGAACACTTCTTCCCAACCGGGACTAAGGAGACGCTACTGTTGCTGTGTGGCTTGGTAGGGGCCGGAACGGTAGGTATGTTCTTCTTGCTTGGCGGGATCACTATGGTCAGCCGCAAGCGGAAGACGCCGGGCTGGTTGCCTGCGGCACTCGGCTGCGTATTTATCCTGGCGGCAGCTGGCGGTGCTACCTTATTGCTTGATCGCGCGCCGGTTATCCGCGATCGTTTTAACGCGATGCACCACGTATCGAGTACTACCGTTGCACCATTCAAGAGCGTCGTCCTCAACGGCAAGAATTCACGGTACACATTCATACAGGACGCCAGTTATAAAGTAGAGTACCGCTATCTGGGTAAGACGCCGGCCGTATTTAGTAAGATCGATAAGGGCACTAATGGCGGCACACTTACGCTTGATACCGGTGAATTACGCGATACAGGCTGCGACATGTTTTGTACCTATAATGACTATGACTTGAGTGTGACTATCTATGCGCCTTCGCTGGAGAACATCACCCTCAACGGCAAGAATTCCAGCTTCACCACCAGCGGCCGCGTATCACAGGACCACCTCCATGTTATTGCCGAACGCGACGCATCCGTGGAGCTGCCCTATATGTTTGCCAAACAAGTGACGGTGACTGACCGCAGCGGCGAATCGTCTCGTCAGCTGGACATTACAGGTATAGATCCGGTGTCATATGCCGGCGATGTCATAGACCTAACGTCAGACAATATTATCGTCAGCCGCACCGGAACGTTGGCGCTCGACACCGACCGGGTATGCGAGCAAGGCGACGAACTGGTCACCGCCTTAAGCAGTATCGATAAAATTGTCGTTAACGGCACCGAGGCAACGGCGAAGCCCGGCGGCCTGCGCGCATTGCAATCGTCTGACGCCAATAGTATGTACGACTGCGTGACAATAGACCCAGGGCACGTTAGCGGAGGGATGCCGCCTAACAACCATACTTTTATCGGTAATTAGTGAAACTTAGCGGGAATTCAAAATCCTGAGCTGTGAGCAATTGAATGGCCTCCTGGAGGTCATTTTTGCTGTTGCTGGTGACGCGCACTGAATCGCTCTGGATCTGGGTTTTAACCTTGGGCAATCGCTCGCGGATAAGCGCGGTAATTTTTTTAGCTTTTTCCTGATCCAACCCTTGCTTGAAGGGGACTTCTTTGGTGGATTTCATGTTGCTTTCGGTGATGTCCTTGGAGGTGTCCAGCACTTTTTGGGACTGGTCGCGAGCCGCCAGCTTTTTGCGGACAATATCCAATATAGAATCTATTTGCCATTCGCCGCTGCCAATCACTTTCAGGCCGGCTTTGTCGGCCAGCCATTCAATGGCCGCCGGGGTGCCTTTAAAATCGTAACGGTTGCTCATTTCGCGCTCGGTTTGGTCGAACACGTTGTTCATTTCCGCTTTGTCGTACTCGCTCACAATGTCGAAAGAAAAATTTGCCATACCTAATTGTTAGCACATAGCATCGCCGGCGGCTACCCTCGAAGAGTCTGTCCGATGGGCGAAGGTGCCCAAAAGCTAATGTATAGATTGTAAAAATAGATAAAATGTGTTAAAATAATAGACGATTATGAGTACTCTTGAAGCAGCGCCGATTTTAAGTGTTGAGTCGTATCCGGGCATTGACCCGGCGACGGTTCTAAACGAAGAACTTATGAGCTGCAACGCGGAAGCTGAGGCGGCGGAGCAACAGCTGGTGCGGGACTTTGTTACCGAACGTGTCGGTGTAGCCCCAACACCGGCGGCAGCGGAAACGCTAACTGCTGCCGGCGGCATTCTAGAATGGCAGCTGTTTGGCAAGCCCGGCGATCCGTTGCCACTTGGTTTGATCAAAGTAACGGATCGGAAAATGCAGGGACCAAAAATAGAAATGAATCCACAGTATGGCGTCGGCTTTTACTCACTGCTTCGCGAATGGAGTTCTGCTGGACTTGATACGATAGTGGCAACCCGCAACGCACGGCGTGCCGCGCAGTACGAGACGCTTCATCAGTCTGCGGTTAAAATCTTTGCTTCCACGCCGCTCGGCAAACGCCTGTATTCGTTTGCTGAAAAATTTCCCCATTACGCAAGAAGAACAGCCACTGCCGGCATATATGGTTGCCGCCCTGGCTGCACCCGTAAAACAGATGCTGGCAGTGCAGTACGATGTCCAGCCGCCGCGAAGTGTCGAGAACGATAATCATGCCCGCATCCCCTATCGTACGGCACGCGCCCGGATAGAAAACCAGACGATACCCCAACCGGTCTTGGAGAGTGATGAAGACACCGGGCTTAGCGCCGCCCGTACCTATGTTGTCGGGCTTATCCGGGAAGCGTACAGTCTTAAAAAGCCAAATGCACAGATAGTGGGTATACCCTATTTTAAAGACGAATCAAATGCCTGGAGATTCACGATAGACACCACCGAAGGTCCTGAAGAAATAGAACTCGAGAAATTCCTGGCGCCGCTTTTCGACAAGATGTATGGCCCGGCGGATTACCGGCTGCCGGATGTTGAGAAAGTCGCGTATAGGCTGGCGCAGGCTATTTTTAAAAAATCGGCAGTTCCTTACAACCAATTATTGGATGACGCAGTGCGACGTACGTTTGGCACCGATGGCTATCCTGTCGCATTGGCACTGAAGGGGCCTGAGCCCTACTGGGTCGAAGAGCTGCACGCCGGCCTCAAAAAACCGAGCGGCGATGCGATATCGCACGACCAGTACTGTGAGTTGATAGTCAAGAATCGTGGCAAAGATCACGGAGTAGCCACAGGGTTTGAAATAACGATGTCTACAAAAGAACAAGCAGATGCCCTTAGGGCCATCAAAATCGGCACAGTGAAAGTGCCCTTGGAATATAACGGTACGCAAATGCGGGTCATGACCCGGACTACTCGTGATCGTGCCATTAGTGACCGCCGGATAGATACGGGAACGCCATTGATCATCACGCTGGAAAATATGATGTATTCTGACAAAGATCCGTTCATTCCCGGGTTTAAGTTGGTAAGCCGGCGCAACTTCGAATACGCGACAGAAGCGGTCATATACGAATTTATGCCCTCGGCTGAAGGTGACCCGTATGCCGACTGCCACGTGCAAGTACCAGCAGAAGGCGTCACGAAACTGGTCGAAGCCTACGAATATCTGGGTATGCCAGGACTGGTGGCAAAAGTTAAGGCGAACACCTCGCTCACCGTTAACGAATTAAAGCGGTATATCATGCAAGAAAGTAGGTATATTTATCCTGAGCATGGCAGCGGTTGGGGCGGTGGCGACGAACAACTCGGCATGTTTAAAGGTTGGGTTGAAAATGGAAAATTTGAAACACAATGCAGCGGCGCAGCTTTTTTCATGAAGTGTTCGATAGATACCGCCTTCGGCCACGGCAACGCAATGGTCATTGCCGGCGATACCGTCCCTATGAGTAGTACTAGGCTGGATAAAGCCAGGCACAACCAGGTAAGCGTCAACTTGGAAGGCAGAAACTACATTGTCGATGCCACACCTGGTATAGAAGGGCTGTCATTAACTACTCGGGCGCCCAAGTCGGCAGGCCGGGCAGCTCTTACCGAAGCCCCACCTGTGGCGAGCCGGTATTTTAAAATGATGTCCGCCGATTTACAAGTTAAGAGCGCAATCATCGACGGCCGGCACGCCATTGAAGAAGAGTTGCTCCACGTCTTTAAGGCTGCCGACACAACCGCGTTGTACGACAAGCTTGTCAGGCTATCCGATGAAGACCCCATCCTACGTGCGGTCCGCTGTATGTACGAGGCTAGTAAAGCTATGGCTGTCGACGATCGGCAAGAGCTCGGGCAAACGCTCGATGTACTATCCCGGCTCATTGCCAACGACAACCCCGAGGCCGTCCGGAATTTGGGCTGGTCCCGCTACAGCCCGGGCTTGCTGGGCCTGATTGCCCAGGAGCTAGGCCGGCTGCAAAACGCACTTAACGTTCAGGATGAGTTAATTGCTGCTGGGTAGTGTACGAGCCTCTCGATTGTAGCTTGTGAAGCCGCCGATTACGCAGTTTTCAGCAAAGCACGTGCCGCAAACGCTGCGCCGTACAAGCCGCTTTCGTCCAGATATATAGCTTTTTCGATGCGTGGCGCGCGGTCACCGAAGTGATCGTATAGGTGTTGTTGCAGGCCGCCCAACATATTCGGGCCGCGGAGTGCGACAGAGCCGGTAAAACCAATTGTCTGCAACCACAAACCAAGCTCTGCTTGGTAGCGGTCTAGCGTTTGGACTATGCCGTCGTGGAAGTCGCCTTTTATCTCTTGCCAACGCGGGTCGCGGTGGGGTATGTGTTCAGCGCGCACGCCATATTTTTGGGCGATGCCTGAACCGCTAATATGGGCTTCGATATGTCCCTCTTGGCCGTCGCCGCA
>DASYJQ010000072.1:0-8644 GCA_035996265.1 Saccharimonadales bacterium (SeqCode) | reverse complement strand
TCAGTCCTTCGCCTAAACTCTCCAGTAGCGTTTCGTCGCGTTCGCTTTGTACAGCCAGCCGTTGATATGAGCTGCGCAGGCGCGCGGTCATCTGGTTGAAAGTTCCGGCCAGCTGGCCAAGTTCATCTTTAGACGTAACATCCAACCGGTACGAGAAATCACCGGCCGCTACAAGGGCTGCACCTGATGTAAGCTGGGACAATGTCTTTAATAAGAAACGGGACAGCACGGCGCCGACTAGCACGGCAACCAGGATCGTGGCTATGGCGATGCCGGTGGCCGTCACCGTATTACGGTGCACGATCTGTTTAACCTCGGAATCTTTGACAGCAACTTGCTGCGATTCGAGCGTAGTGGTTTCGTTAAGCGCTTCTTCCAGTGCCGCCTGGTCGTGGGCCAGGGTATTTTCGGCGGCAGCTATAGCCGTGGCATTACCATGGTTACTGCGCACCGCAATAAGCGCGTTCGAACTGGCGAATACTTTATCTGTTGCGTCAGTAATAGCATTAGCTGCAGGAGTTTCTTTTGCGCTATCGGCGGATGTAATATGGCTTCGGTATTCAGCTGTCTGGTTCTGCAAACTGGTGCGCGCCTGCTGTAACAAGTTTTTTTGATCTTCGATGGTCAGCAGCTTGCTGCTATCGGCCGTCTGCTCGCTGATCATGGCGTGATGCAAATTAAGCATACTGAGGTTGATACTGTTGACTAGTAATAGCCGCTGCACGTCGTCACGGGACAAGCCCCGGGATACGGTATTAATTTGACGGGTGCCGGCGAGCTGGAACGCGCTGGTGAGGCCGATCATAGCAGCAATGATCAAGAACGATGCGACCAGTTTCGCCCGCAATGACCACCGGCTTCGACTAACTGCAGTAACGTTATCCATTAATCCCGCCCATATTGTTTTAACAATAGCACAATCGAGGTCCGAAGGCCTATGTTTATAAGCAGCCGCGTGCACATGCAGGCGCCGGTGGCCCAGCTGGAATCAACAGAGTGAAATACGGCATTTATTCCTCTTATGTGCTATACTATAGCCAGCAAGTTAATCTAGACTATATCCCCGTCTACAATGTGCCACTAAAAGGTCATTCTATTCTCGGCTACAGCGAAGACCCTGTCTCGCATAATATTAGCTCATAGAAAGGCTACCAAACCATGGCAACTAAACTATTCGTAGGAAAGTTATCTTTCAACACTACTAACGACTCGCTGCAGGCACTGTTTGCAACATTCGGTACCGTCGTTAGCGCCACAATCATCAACGACCGCGACACCAACCAGTCTAAGGGCTTCGGCTTCGTAGAAATGGAATCACAAACTGAAGCGCAAGCTGCTATCAACGCACTTGACGGCAAAGAGTTTGAAGGCCGTTCTATTGTAGTCAACGTTGCTCGTCCCCGCGAAGACCGCCCCACCAACGGTGGTGGCAACTTCCGCGGTGGCTTCCAGCGCCGCTAGTAGCTCCGCATCAATCCGGTCGCAGTAGGCAACTACTGCGCCGCAATTGCTACAGAGTAACGAGTTAACAAGTAGAAAGATTGCACCCATGACACACCCAATTGTATCTACACCCAAAGGCGAGCATGTCTATGTCGACCTGGTAAAATCCAACGCCGCTGCCAATATCGCCCTTAAGCCACACTTGCTGACGCTGGTACGCCAAGTGCTGAAGCAAATTCAGCCGGAAGGCGACAACGTGCGCATGGAGCAGGACATGGGCCATAATGTCGGCTACACATCGATCGTCAAGACCACCGACGCCGACACTATTATCTACGCCCAGTTACCATACGACCCTATATACACCCGCTTCGTTAAAAACAGCAAACCGCCGCAGACTAAATATGTCTCAATTATTTTAAAACGTGATGACGGCGGCAACTATGAGCTCCAGAATGCCTGGATCGGCAAGCTCAACCCGCCGCGCCCCGGCACCGAAGGCGAAACCGCCGAAAGCCGTCCGTACTGGGCCGAACACGCTTTTGTCTACGATGGCCAGCAAGTGCAGCCACGTTCAGTCACCAAGACTTGCCCGTACTAGTATGTGCATCCTAGATTAAGAACCCGCCGGTTATGGCGGACTCTTGGTTTGGCCGTCCTTTTGCGGCCGGCTGTTAGGTTACTGTGTTTCCGCGGCCTGGCGCATGGCTGCGATGCCGAGCGCCCATAGCTCCGGCGGTTGCGGCGCATGCCGCACGGCTGTTTCCGGGCTGCGCAGGTCAGCTTCCAGCTGGTCTATGTCATACCAACGGGCGCCAGTCACTTCGCTGGCTTGCAATGTCAGGTCTTCTAGGGCCAGGCCTCGCTCGATCACTACAAAATTATCGCCAAAGATGCGATGCCGCCATCCGTCGGCGCCAAAGAACATTTCGGTCGCCACAATGCCGGCCGGCAGGAACCGTTCCGGCGGCAGCTGCAGGCCTAACTCCTCCTCGGTTTCGCGCACGGCTGCACTGAGCATCGATTCACCGGCGGTAACATGGCCGCCGACTGATATATCCCAGACGCCAGGCATAATTGACTTGTCCGGGTGGCGCTGCTGTTCCAATACATGCGTACCATTCGTCAACCAAACGTGGACGTCCCTATGCGGCAGCCCCTGACGGTGGATAGTCTTTTTATCCAATGCCTGGCCGGTGGCCCGCCCTTGTTCGTCAAGCACGTCTAATAGTTCACCGCTGGTATCCGGCGCAGGGTTATATTGTTCGTTCATTCCAACTCCTTGTTTCGTTATGTGGGGTCGGAAGCGCTTCCGTTACTACCATATCCAGCAAGGCGAACAGCAACTAGACAGCACGTTTTGACACAATGTCTTTTGAGTCAATCCGTTTGACTCAAGTTTGTTTGACTTGACAGCTGTTGCCGGTGAGTTAAGATGAGCCGGTGCATCACATACAACGTAAAATTCTCGCCAAGTTGCTCTATGCGTCCTCGCTGCCGTATGCGGCAATACGGCCCGAAGGCGTCGAGAGCAATCATTTTGCATATCATCTGGAACAGTTGATAGCTGCGAAACTTATCCAAAAAACCGGCAAACAATACTCGCTGACGCCAGAAGGGCTATCGGCGGTTGACCGCATGAGCCACGAAAAAGTTGGCATGGTCGGACGGTTGCAACCGCACATCTTAACCGTCATAGACATCACAAACAGTGCCGGCGAAACGCTGTTATTCAAACGCAATTTCCAGCCGTATATCCATCTTGTTGGTTTTCCGATGGGCAAAGTGCATTACGAAGAGGACCTCAATACCTCCGCCGAGCGGGAACTACTGGAAAAAACCGGGCTTACCGGCATCCCGCTAACGCAGCGCGGAGTCGTGTATGTAGAGTCGCGCCAGCAAGGGCACACCATCAGTAAAATCTTATGTCATGTATTCCAGGGTAGCGCGGAAACAGCACCGCCGCTGGTTACGCACCGTGGCGCCACATTATGGGCCAAAGCCGGCACGTTCAAACGGAACGAACTGATGCCGGGTTTTACTGAAATCAAAGCGTTGCTGCAAAAAAACGACGGCTTCTTCTTTGACGAAATAACCGCCGACCTATCCTGACTTTCAACAGGTGTTACGGCTATGCTATGATTCGAGTAAAGATGGACAGAAAATTCAAACTCACTTTGTATGTTGCCGACTTTTTATTTTCAATCCTGTTAACACTGATCGCTTACACGCTGATTGTGCGAGGCGTGTTACCTGGCACTTATATGATGTTGGTCGTTGCCGGATTGGCGATTATTCAATTGTTGGTACAGCTGTTATTCTTCTTGCGTCTGGGGCGCGGATCGAAACCGCATTGGAATCTGTTAGTGCTTGGTTTTTCGTTGCTCATGGTAATCATTCTGGTCTTCGGCTCGCTATGGACTATGAACAACGTCACCCCCTCCCAAACAGACGATTATATTGTGCACGGCCAAGGCACGCAGAAACCATAATGTAATGTTCAAGAAATACTACAGACTCACCAAAC
Source organism: Saccharimonadales bacterium (SeqCode) (assembly GCA_035996265.1). GTDB lineage: Bacteria > Patescibacteriota > Saccharimonadia > Saccharimonadales > UBA4665 > PMNU01. The sequence goes on along the minus strand of DASYJQ010000072.1, from coordinate 4,674 downwards.
CAGGTATTATTTACGGCAATGCGCTGAACACGGCCGCAGGCTTCTTTTTTGCGTCGGCTTACCGTCGGGAGCTGCACCTGTGGACGCTGGTAGCCGTGCTCATCGGGTCATCGCTGGTGATCGCCTCGGGGTGCGTCATCAACAACTACATTGACCGCGGCATTGACGTCAAAATGGAACGCACTAAAAAACGGGCGTTAGTGCAGGGGACCATCAGCGGGCAGACTGCCCTTATATACGGCGGCATTTTGGGCGTAGCCGGCTTTGCCGTATTAGCGCTGTGCACTAACTGGCTGACCGTCAGTGCCGGGTTGCTGGGGTATTTCTTTTACCTTGTCATGTATAGCATCTTTAAGCGGCGCTCGGCCTATGGCACCCTAATCGGCGCAGTGTCCGGCGCGACGCCGCCATTGGCCGGGTACTTGGCCGTCACTAACAACCTTGACGCCGGAGCGGTCATTATATTTTTGATACTGATATACTGGCAAATGCCGCACTTTTACGCCATTGCCATCTACCGCCTTAAAGATTACACTGCGGCCGGCATCCCGGTTTGGCCGGCCAAAAGGGGCATACAAAATGCTAAAGTACAGATGGTCCTGTACATCCTGGCTTTTACCGTCGCTGCGGCTAGCCTGACCGTTTTCGGTTACACTGGTTTTACATACTTTGGCGTTGTAATGGGTCTGGGCCTAGCCTGGTTACTACGGGCATTAGAAGGTTTCAAGGTTCGGGATGACGCCGCCTGGGCGCGTAAAATGTTCTTCTTTTCGCTGATCGTAACACTAGTTATGTGCGCCATACTTTCAGTCGGGCCATTATTGCCATAGCCGTGTATACTAAGGTGTATGATAATCGTTCTTCATATATTGATCGCGCTCACTAGCCTAGTACAAACTACCTACGTCTATTTTAAACCGAGTTCCAGGCAGCTCCGCGCCAGCTACCTGCTTGTTGCGCTCACCATGCTGAGCGGTTTCTATCTCGTAGCAACCCGGCCGGGCAGTATCGCCCAGGCGTGTAGTGCCGGCCTGGTATACTTGCTAGTCGTATCATTCGGCATTGCCGGGGCAACCCACAAGCTGTCCGTCCAGCGCGTCCGCTCCGACCGCGACGATACCTAGTAATCGTTCAGATACTGGCGTGACAAGTAGGTACCGTAGTTAGTGCCATGCATGCAGAGCTGCTCCGAATCACAGACACCACCGTCGAACTTAGCATAGGCAAAAAAAGCATTCTCTTTGTCTTTTAAATCTTGGCCGCTGAGGTTGGGCTGCTTGCCGCGCACGGGGTAGCCGATGTAAAAACTAAGCGGCACCAGCGGCTGGCCGCCAAACTGCTCCTGTAAGTATTTGGCGTGAGCTTGCTTCGTAAACCGGCCGACTGCCATGTGGTCGCTATGGTCGGGATTCGCGATGCTGACAAGGGTGGCTTGCGTGCGTATTCGCGATGGCTGGTAGGTGCGCATTAGGGTGTTCAGCGTTGCTGTCAGATCGTCGGCAGTGTATGAAGATTCATGGTCAATAGCATGAATAGTATGTATTTGGCCATTCCCTAAACGCTCGAGACTTTCGTACTGGGAAGAGCTGAAACCCTGGCCCCGCAAATTGCCGTCAGGCAAATGCATGAACACCAACGACACGCGTGAATTGCCCCGGGGGTTGGCAACGGTAATAAACTGGCCGCCGCTGAGCTTGACCAAGCGCTCAATCCATATATCGCTATTGCCCAGCATATTAGAATAGGCGGCTTCGGAACCTTGCTCGCGGCCAACCCAGTAATATTTGCCGGCGCCGGCATCGCCTGAGGTTATATATACGGTGCGGACACATTCGCCGGCACGGATGCTGCGCAGCGTGTCGGGGTTCATAAACAGCAGATCGTCATCCTGATGGGCGACAATATTCATCACTGACGGGCCGGCACAGCTAGTGTAGGGCAGTTCATCGAGACCAACAGGAACTACTGTCGACACCTTAGGCGTCGGCACTTTAGTGGTCGGCACGGGCAGACGCGGAGCACTCTGGTGAGCCCCGCGATCGTAGAATAACAACAATTCGTGCGGGTCTTTTAGAGTACCGGCTATCAGCGTGCTGGCGTTCGGGCGCCCGTACAACTGGATGATTTGGTCAAGATTACAGGGTGGATAACCGGTCAGACTCCGGTCCAGCGTAAGCAAGTAAGCAAAACTATGTTGATCAAGGTTTGGCTGCCAAGCCTTGCTGTTCAATATGGCGCCGGGCTGGGCACAGCTGCCAAGCGGCGCTACCTGCAGCATGTTATGGGTATGTAACTTAGTTGGCAGCACCCGCCAGTAATCGCCGACTAACCAATCGACCGTATGCTGGCTGATTGCCTTGGCGATAAGTTCGTCGCGTTTGTTCGTATCGGCCATAGCACTGTTTTGGGCGGTGTAGGCGTGGCCGGCGGTTATGATGCCGGCAATAACACTCAGCCCGAACAACATCCCAACAGCGAGAATCACGCGCGGCCGCCAGCGCAACGTACGGACAACCGTAGCCAAGACGATGAATCCGGTAAACATCGCGATAGTTAAGTATCGGGCGTCAACCGGGTAATAATGCTTGCTAATAACAAATACGCCGCAAGCCGTAATGGTAACCCAGGTAAGCATTACGGAAATATTAAAATACTTGTCGTGTTCTAGATGATCGGCCCGCCGGGCGAGAGCCGACCACATAAGCTTGGCCACGGCTGCCAACATACCGAGCAGTAATAACGAGTTCATGACCAGTGCCGCACCCTGCGCGCTCAGCAGACTGCTGCGGATCTGGCCGGGGATAGTTGCCAGTAGCCGGGTATCCGAAGCCGGGTTAGCGCCCAAGTTCGTAAGTAACCCCAATGCCATATATACGATGCCCTGCATGAGTTCTTTAAGGCTGTGCACTAGGCCGTATGGCCCGGCTACCGTACCACCTACGATATTCGTCAGGTTGCTGGCGCCAATCAACCACAACAAGATGACAGCGCCGGCACCGCCGGCGATACTGGCGACAAGCCACCGGGCGGACAGTTCGGCCAGATTTCGTTTGCGAGCCAGCACGTACACCACAAGCGCCAGGATGGCACCGCCGGCGCCCAGCGTCAAAAATAACTTATCGCTGGCAATTAACACAACCAGCAGGGCAATGCCCGCGCCAAACTTCCAGTGGCGCATCCGCGGCGCATAGACAAACGCGGCAATGGCTGCGATAAATACTAAATATTCGATGTTACGCGTGGTAACCATCGCCATATTAACCGGCAACACGCCGCCCGGATACGGCTGGGCGGGTACTAACAAAAGCACCGAAGCCAACGCCAGGCACAGTGTGCCGAAAGCCAGCGGCCGGCGCTCAATGCGATACAAAATGAACGCCAACAAGCCAACCGTCAACAATACCAAAGCAACCGTGAAAGCAGTAAATGCGCCGGCGGTAGCCCCGAACAACCGGATTGCCAGGAACACCGGCCACTTTAGCAAAAAAGTATGCTGGTCCGGCCATAGGGCGCCGTGGAATACCTTAGTATCACCAAATAAATACGTATTGACCAGCTGGTCAGAGTTATTCATATGTATATGCGCGCCCAGCAATGCCCAATACCAGGCGCTGGCTAGCAATATGGCAACGCTCAAAAGGGCGTACACCCGGACAGGTGATAACAAGGATCTTACCAGCCGGTAGGGTGATACCGGTAGAGGGGCAATTACGGTGGATTTTTTAACGGGCGTTTTGTGGGCCGGCGTTTTGTTGACTGGTTTGTTGACCGGCGTAGTTTTCTTTTTTGCCCGAGGCATACATCTCACTCTTACTGGTTAGTTAGTGCTGTTGTGTTGGCGCTATCTGTTTTTGTACGTACTAGTTAGTATACAAGTTCGTCGCTCGACTTAAAAATACGAGTTTTATATAGGTAAAAGTTCCAAATTGTCGTTACGCCCAAAGCCACCGTCCGGCTAAACACGGCCGGCACAATATGACGCAACAGTTCGGCCACTATCAGGGTAAACCCAAAGTTAAAGACGACCAGGCCGGTTACTGCCAGTAGTTGCGACAGCACGACGCGGTGCTGCATGCGGCGGTCGCGGAAGGTAACTAACTTTTGCAGCAGGAACGAAACCATCAAGCCCAGCCAAAAGCTGAGTCCGATGGCTACTATAGGATTAGCTCCCACGCTCTGGGCGGCAAAAATCACCAGCAGCTCAAATATATATACGCTGACGCCAATCACTAAATAGCGCCCAAACGGGCCATGCAGCGCCTTTATAAATTTAGTCTTCATCGAGCCGCAGTGACCTTTCAGTATCCACTACATAGAGCGGACGGTTTTGAGTTTCGGTATGAATATGTGATAAATACAAACCAATAATGCCTTGTGACACCAGCAATACGCCTATCAAAAACAGGATGAGTACCAGCACGTAAGCACCCGCCGTCACGTTCAAACCAAACGGATCACCGATGACAAAATTAAGCAGCATCGCCAAGCCGATAAGTACCGAAAGCGGCAGGATGATGCCGCCAATGTAGGCGGCAATGTACAGTGGCGAAATACTGAGCGATATGACGCTATCGATAGCCAGCTTAAACAGCTTGGCAAACGAGTAACCGGCGTCACCGGCTATTCGCCGCTTGGCCTCGAATCGGATGTACTCGGGGGCATAGCCAAGCCAGT
>DASYJQ010000071.1:0-6112 GCA_035996265.1 Saccharimonadales bacterium (SeqCode) | reverse complement strand
TTCATAACCATATGGTGATGGACGGCGTAATGCATATCTTTGGGGTGGGCACGCCTACCGAAGACAAACTGAGTAAAATCATTCGTACAACGGTGATAGAGGCTGCGGCAGATGACGGTATTGATCTTATTTTTACGTATGTGTGGAACTTTGGCCTCGAGAAAGGCAAACAGAATATTGACGCCTATAAACAGATATACGAATCTCGTGGCGGCGAAGTCCGGTTTGTGGAGCTTGTGGCGCCACTGGAGACGCGTGTAGCCCGTGCTAATAGCCCGGACCGTTTACGCTACAAGGCGCACGCGCGGCAGGGCGACGAGGTAGCTGCCTTAGAAAAAGCCCGTAACTTTACGAGTCCTTCCCCCTTCTACTACCCCGACGCTTATACGCAAATCGATACGGCTCATAAAACTCCGGAGCAAGTCGCTCAAGAGATTATTACTAAGCTCTAGTTTTGCTCTACTCGGTTGATTCGTCGAGGTCGAGTTCGTAGGTAGCTTTGGCGACGCGTTTGAATTGCGTTTTGCCTTGCAGGTTCAAAAGAATGGTGGTTTCTTTAACGAAACGGCTTTTGAGTACGCGTTTGACGATTTCGTCACGGTGTAATGGTTCGTTGGCCTCGCGGAGGACTTCGGTGATAATATCAGCGACGGTACCCTTTGCGTAGCCCCATTCTTTAAGGGCGTAGATGCCGCGGCCGATCAGGACGAAGCGTTTGTCTTTGATCAGTTCGTTGTGAATTGCCTGAGTAGTAACATCTTTGCGCTTGAAGTCGGAATCTTTGATGGCAGCTGCAATTTCGTTGAAGTGCATGTGCTTGCCGTGTTCTTTAAGAATGACGTAGATTTTGTCGCGGATGTTCTTAGGGTTGACCATCGGCCACTTAACCAGGCCCCAGCGGCCATTGAGAGTAGCCAGGCCTTTACTAATGCTAGCCAGAGCGGCTGCCTGCGGCACGTCGTTGATGCCGGCAGCTTTGGCGGCGTCAGTGATTGCGATGGGTTCGCCAGCTTTCTTGATAGCGGCTTGCAGTTTAGTGATATCGGCCTTCATGGCTTCAACGTCGCGGACACTGGCGATGCCGACACCCTGGTAGTAATTGTCGTCTTCTTCGATGACAACCAGGTGTGGGCACAGCATGGCCAGGAATACGATGCGGGATTGGTCGGTCTTGGAGTTTTCTGAGGTGACATGGCTGGCCAGGTCGCTGACACGGGCGGCTTCACCCATCTGGTGCAGCTGGGCTATAAGCGTGGCTTCAACCTCTTTGATGTGCGGCAGGTCGCCTTCGACGGCGAGTGTTTTAAAGCGGGCCACAACGGATTTTTCCAGTTGACGAACACGCTCGCGGGTAATACCGAGCAGTTCACCGATCTGTTCCAATGTTTCGCGGCGGTCGAAAAGGCCAAAGCGGCGTGCGACAATTTCTCGTTCGCGGTCGCGCTCGATGCTGCTTAGAATGTCCTGGGCAAATTTTTCGGTATCAAGCACCTGTGGTGCGGCGGCGTTGGCCATATAGTTCCCTACCTGTTAATATAGTCTATTTGATATAACTATAAAACTAATGAGTTAAAAAGTCAAGAGTTTCCCTCGTACAGCCTATTGTAGCACGAAATAGACAACGTAGACTATATTGTGTTGTGCAAATATCACTATAAAACAACTTGCCTACCCATCAAACTTGTGGAAAAGTTAACTTTGTTAAGCTTTAGCGGGTTTCTATTGGTGGAGGCGTTGAATTTACTTTTTGGCTTTGCGGGCTGGGAAACGGCGGCCTTTGCCGCGTGCCGGAGCATCATCGAGGAGTTTCTTGCACTCGGCTTCGGTGAGCTTTTTGGGGTCAGAGTCTTTAGGAATCTTGGCGTTTTTCTTGCCGTCGGTGATGTACGGGCCGTACTGGCCGTTGACGACGCTGATGCCGCCTGGGAATTGCTGGATGTATTTGTCGGCTTCTTTTTGGAGCTTTTCAGCGTATAGGACGCGGGCTTCAGCTTCGGTAACGTCGAAGGGGCTCATCGGTTTGATAGACACAAAGATTTTGTCGACTTGAATATACGGGCCAAAGCGGCCGATATTGGCTTTGATTTCTTTGCCGTCTTCGGTAGTACCGACGGTACGCGGCAGTTCAAACATTTTGAGCGCTTGTTCTAGGGTGACGTCTTCGAGGGTTGTGCCCTCTGGTAGCGGCGCAAAAGCGGGCTTTTCTTCGCTTTCGGTTTCACCACGCTGCAGCATCGGGCCATAGCGGCCAAAGCGGGCCATGACTGGCTTGCCGGTTTTGGGGTCGATACCGAGTTCACGGGCTTGGGAGACTTCCTCGCGGGAAGCACCTTCGGCACCGGCGATCAGCGGGTGGAAGTCTTTATAGAACAAGGCAATCATTTTTTGCCAGGTCTCTTTGCCCTCTTCTACAAGGTCGAAACCTTTTTCGACGGTGGCGGTAAAGTCGTAGTCGACGATGCTGGGGAAATATTTGACCAGGAAGTCGGTGGTGACTTCGGCAACGGCGGTCGGTACCAGTTTGTTGCGGTCGGCGCCGGTGATTTCGACGGTTTCTTCCTCGGCGATGGCGCCATTTAACAGTGTGAGGGATTGGACGGTGCGTTCAACGCCTTCGAGGTCTTTCTTTTCGACGTATTCGCGGGTTTGGATGGTCGAGATAGTTGGCGCATAGGTGCTTGGACGGCCAATGCCGAGTTCTTCCAGAGCCTTTACCAAGGCAGCTTCAGAGAAGCGGGCCGCCGGGCGGGTAAACGTTTCAAGAGCGGTCATGGTGCTGAGCGGCAGTTGCTGGCCCTTTTCGACTGCTGGCAGCAAGGTGTCGTCTTTACCGCCGCCGTAAACCCTTAAGAAACCATCGAATTGTAGGACCTCACCCTTGGAGATCAGTTTTTCGCTGCGGGTCGAGATGCCGATGCTGATCTCGGTCCGTTCGGTCTGGGCGGGAGCCATTTGGCTGGCCAAGGCGCGCTGCCAGATCAAGTTGTAGAGTTTTTCCTGGCCCGATTCCTGGCCGGCCTTGAGCTTGGTGAATTCTGTGGGACGAATTGCTTCGTGGGCTTCCTGGGCGCTGGAACTCTTGGTTTTGTACTGGCGTACCTGGTGGTAGTTGTCGCCGTATTCTTTTTTGATGTATTCTTCGGCGGATTTGATAGCGAAGCCGGACAAAATAGTGCTGTCGGTACGCATGTAGGTAATGTGACCGTCTTCGTACAGACGCTGGGCTAATGTCATGGTCTGTTTGACGCTAAAGCCTAAGCGGCGGGCAGCTTCTTGCTGGAGGGTACTGGTGGTGAACGGCGCCCCCGGATTGCGGGTACCCGGTTTTTGGGCGATTTCTTCGACGGTAAACGTCGCACCAGTACTGTCTTGCAGGAACTTGCGGGCGTCGTCTTTTATGCTGATTTTGTCGGCGAGTTCGGCTTTGAGATCTTGGCCGCCGACGGTAAAGATAGCGGTTATCTTGTAGGCGCTGGCGGCTTGGTGCTCGCGGATTTCGCGTTCACGGTCGACAATCAGGCGGACAGCAACCGATTGGACGCGGCCGGCGCTGAGGCCGGTGCGGACCTTTTTCCAGAGTACCGGGCTGAGCTCGTAACCGACTAAGCGGTCAAGTACTCGCCTGGCCTGCTGCGCGTCTACCAATTTAAGATCGACGGTGCGCGGGTTTTGAATGGCGGCCTCGATGGCTGATTTGGTGATTTCATGGAAAACAATGCGCTTTGTTTTGGTCGGGTCGAGCTTAAGGGCCTGCGCCAAATGCCAGGCAATCGCCTCCCCTTCGCGGTCTTCATCGCTTGCCAGCCAGACTTCATGGCCTTTGGCGGCAGCGCGCAGTTCGGCGACAACTTTCTTTTTATCGGGATTAATTTCGTAGGTTGGTTCGAAATTATTGCCGATATCAATGTTAAGGCCCTTTTTTGGCAGGTCACGAATATGACCGAAGCTACTCTTAACGGTGTAGTCCTTACCGAGATACTTCTCAATAGTCTTGGCTTTTGCCGGGCTCTCAACGATTACTAGGTTCTTGCTCATGTTTATTACGTTAGCTTATATGCTAGGGCGTATGTTACGCAAGACCCATCTAAAAAGCAAACATTATGTGATATTTTTCACAATAAACTCTTGACGAGTTAACGGTGTAAGAGTAAAACGATATGTAGATGTGACTTATGTCACACTAAATATTAAATAAATAACGTAAGGCAAGACGCTGGACGAAACAGCCGCTACCTCTTTTATGCAGGTCAGCGGTTTTTTATTTGGGCGTTTTGCCAAGAGGAGTCACATGGCTTTTACAGAATCATTAGTTAATGGCAGCAGCTTATCTACCGGTAGCCTTGCCGGCGAAGCACGGGCTGACATATGGGCCGCTCAGGCAGACGCTGCGCACATCGAAGCTTTCCGCGCTGAACGCGCTCAGGCGGATGCTGAGGCTGCTGGCGAAATCGTTATGGCTGAAGCAGCTGTAGTTGCCGCGGACTTGGCGGCTGCAAAGGGCGAAGCTTTCATCATCTAAGCTAAGCAACGCAAAAAAGAGCGGTTCCCTGCGGAGCCGCTCTTTTTATATATCGTTGCCGTAGCCTACATGTACTGGCTGAGTTTGAAACCAATCCAGATACCGGCGAACGCGCCGACAATGCTGCCGATAATGCTCAGCAGGCTGAAAAAGTTGCCATGACTCACGACCGCGCCAAGCCACGCGCCGATGGTGCTGCCTACGGCAACCCCTATCCAGATAAGTGTTTTTGAGTGCATGCTACCTATTGTAACCTATCGCGTCCTGCACCACGGGTATATTTATGATACTTATTTAGTTATAGCGGCAAGATTGTGATAATAATCCTTGACGCGTTAATCGTAAGCGAGTACACCTATATATAGAGATGCGGCGATAGGGCTACGAGCACCCGCACCACTACTAAAAATAGTAAGGTACTTGTCAACGGGCTGCCTGGCGAGGTAATTCTTGACGCTACCCTAAGGAGAAGGCATGGAAACTTATAATGGCTTGCATGGTGAAGTCGGTATTTTGACGCGCGACGAACAAGATATGGGGTGGGATTTTGCGCCGACCGCTGCCCAACGGGCCGCGGCAGAGGTGTTACGCGGCTCGGGCGACCCGATAGTGGAAGCCTTTGAGGCGCAGGTACACGCAGCTACCGTTGATCTGCCTGGCCTGACGACCCACGCGCTCATGCAAGCGGTAGGCTGCAGACACTAAGACGCTAGCCGAGTGTCCAGTGGTTATTCCCCAATGGGCGGACCTGCCCTTTTATTTCGAGCATGGTCAGTGTCTGATTAAATAGGCTGACCGGCATATTACTGGCGGCCAACAGTTCGGCGCCATCGCTTGTCCCGCTGAATAGGATATCCAAAATAATTTGTTCCTGAGGGTCGCCGCTGTGCGGCGCCCGCTTGGCTGTCCCGCTCTCCAGCCCCAAGGCGCGCAAGACGTCATTTAGACATGTTACTGGTGTTGCGCCGGCTTTTATGAGGTTGTTGGTCCCTGCCGATGTCGGGCTGGTGATGTTCCCCGGTACGGCCAAGACATCCTTGCCCTGCTCGAGCGCAAACCTGGCCGTACTGAGCGTGCCGCTGCGTTCAGCCGCCTCCGTGATGAGTACTGCGTCGCTGAGGGCCGATACGATACGATTGCGGGCGATAAAATTACTGGGATATGGAGTAGTGTTCGTATTATATTCAGTTACCAATGCCCCGCCCTGTCGCACTATTTGTTCGGCCAGCCGCCTATGACTGCCCGGGTAGATACGATCCAGGCCGGCCGGCAATACCGCAAGCGTAAGACCACCTGAATCTAATGCGGCTTTATGGGCAATACTATCGACACCGAGCGCTAAACCACTTATAATTAGTATCCCTGCCTTTGCCAAATCGTGTGCTAAACTCGAGGTAACCGTTTGGCCATATGCAGAAACCTTGCGGCTGCCGACTATCGAAATAGCCGGGTGCGTAAGCAGTTCGTTAACATCAGAACCTTCAATATACAACTTTGCCGGTGGATCGGCGATATTTCGTAACTTGGCGGGATAACAGGGTGCGGTTAGCGTAAGCATGTTGACTTCCTTCTATAAACATGTGAAAAAGTATT
>DASYJQ010000070.1:0-10850 GCA_035996265.1 Saccharimonadales bacterium (SeqCode) | reverse complement strand
AGAACCGGCCTCCATAAGTCGCCGTGGCGTTTGATGCGCGCCAGAGCATTTTTAATCGTGAAATCAGTTGGCGCCAACCCCGGTTTTACTTCGTCCCAGTGTAGCGGCATCGATACCGTGGCCTCGGGTGTGGGGCGCAGGGAATAGGGCGCCGCCAATGTTTGGCCTTCCCGGTTTTGTAAAAAGTCGACATAGATCTTGCGTTTGCGTTTTTCGGGGTTGCGCTCGACGCTAGTCAGTTTGGGTTCGCGGGCGTTAACTTCCAGCGCAATAAGGTGCGCCAGGTTGCGGGCCTGCTCGTGGGTGTATTTGGCGTGCATCGGGATGAATATATGGATGCCGGTTTTGCCGGACGTTTTGGGATAGGCCGGAATGTGCCATTCGTCGCACAAGGCATGCACGGTGCGTGCTACTTGAATGACGCCTTCAAAATTGACGCCTTCCGGGTCGAGGTCAATGACGATCCAATCTGGCTTATCCAACTGCTTGACGCGTGAGTTCCAAGGATTAATTTCCACGCAACCCAGCTGCACCATGTAGAGTAGCGTCGGCAAGTTATCGCAAACAATCCAGCGCAAGTCGGCGTTGTTAGAATCCGAAAAAATATCGGCAAACGGCACCCAGCCTGGCAAGTGCTCGTTATTTTTTTGGAAGAATGATTCGCCGGCAATGCCGCCGGGCATGCGGTTCATCGAACATGGCCGGCCTTGCAAATACGGGAGGATATAATCAGCGACCGATGTGTAGTATTCGATCATGTCACCTTTGGTGTATGCGTGGCGGGGGAAGAATACTTTGTCCAGATGGGTCAATTCAAATGGCAGATCGCCGGTAGTTTTGACGGCCGATGTTTTAGCCGGTATGGCCTCGTGTTTTGGTTTTTCGCGGTGTACGGCGGTTGGTTTTTTATCTTCGCGCATACCTTTAAATTCGGGGTGTCGCATATAGCCCTCCTCGGTCCATTCACTAAAGTTCATCTCGGCTACCAGCTCCGGCTTAACCCAGTGGACTGGCGCGTTAGGTTTCGGTTTAATAGTAAACGGTGACGTAGCCCGTTCCAGTTTGGCGAGCTTGTCGCGCAGCAGGCGGCGCTGTTCGTCGGGTATGCCGCCGCCGGAATGACCCACATAGTGCAGCTCGCCGTTTTCGTATACGCCGGCTAATAGCGACCCCAGGTACTTACGGCCGCCGCGTGGCTCGGTGTAGCCGCCAATGACGACTTCCTGACGCATATGGGTTTTAACTTTAAGCCAGTCCTGGGTGCGTTCGCCTTCACGGTACGGCGATACCGCTCGTTTGGCCACCATGCCTTCCATGCCTCGTTTTTGCATGACGGCGAACAGGTTGACGCCTTTAGCGACGATGTCGTCGCTGTACTGGAGTATGTCATTTTGTGGAAGCACGTGTCGCAGCAAGGCTTTTCGTTCTTGCAGCGGCATAGTGCGCACATCGTGGCCATCACACCACAGTATGTCGAAGATGTAGTACTCCAAACTGCCGTGCGGGCTGGTCTTCCAGCTTTGCAGCCATTCAAAATGCGGCCTGCCGTCTTCGTCGACGACAACGATTTCGCCGTCGAGTATGACGTCATGCTTGAGCGTGCGCAGCGCTTCGGCGACCGGCGCGTAGGCAGTCATAAAGTCGGTTCCGGCGCGGGAATATAGTTCAACATCACCGCTTTTTTTGCTGCCGATGGCCCGGTAGCCGTCCCACTTGATTTCGAACAGCCAACCGTCTTTGCTGAACGGCTTGTCTACTAGTGTCGCGAGCATCGGCTTAACGGGCCAGGGGCTGGCCTTTTTGGGGTAGCTGCTTATATCCGCCATCTTGCCGGCAGGGGCGATATCGTCAACCGTCTTGTGGCTTTTGACCGATTCAGCTTGTTTAGTAATGTCGGTGCCCGTGGCGTATTCGTCGCCTTTCTTAATCAGCAGCCATGATTTTTCATCGGCTTCGGGGCCGTGCAGTTTGATAAGAGCGAATTCGCCGTGCAATTTTTTGCCATGCAGCACAAAGGTGAGGTGGCCTTTTTTAAGCTCGTCGCGCAGCGTTTGTTCGGGGTTATCGGTCTCGGCTCGCGGTTCGTACCAGCCTTCATCCCAAATAATGACATTGCCGGCCCCGTAGTTGCCTTCCGGGATGACGCCTTCAAATTTTCGGTAATCGTAGGGGTGGTCTTCGGTCATGACTGCCAGGTGGCGCTCATGCGGGTCCATGCTTGGGCCTTTGGGGATGGCCCAGCTTTTGAGTACGCCGTCCAGTTCTAAACGGAAATCATAGTGCAGTGCAGTGGCGTCGTGTTCTTGTATCACAAACACAAGCTTTCTATTGGAAGCTAATCTTTCTTGGTGTACTCGGACGACACTGGCGCCTTCCGGTTCCGGCGTCTTCCCGAAGTGCCTTTTTGCGAAGTACTTCTTGAGGCCCACGTATGACTAGCTTTCTTTAAGGCTGGCCTTAAGTGCTGACATCAGGTCTTTCGTCGAAGCAGTCTTTTCCGGCGCCTCAGTGCTTTTAATTGGCTTTTTGCCTTTAGTTTTATCTTTTATAAGCTCCTCGAGTTCCTCGGTGTAGGTGTCGTGCAGATCCTCGGCGATAAACGGCGTTGTTCCCTGCTTGATGAGCTTTAGGGCCATGTCCAGTTCTTTTTCGGTAACGTCTTTGTCGGTCGGGAAACTGAGCTCGCCGGGTTCGCGCAGGTCAGTCGGGAAGCGCATCTGGTTGAGTACCAGAGCACGCCCAACAGGTTTGATAGCCGCGACATGTTCGCGCTGGTGCAATACAAACTTGGCCACTGCCAGTTTATTGGACTTTTGAAGCGCGGAGCGCAGCAGGGCGTAAGCCTTTTCACCGCCTTTGACCGGCTCCAGGTAGTACGGTTTTTCGAAGTAACGGATATCGATGCCGCCCTCGTCTACAAACTGTTGAATGTCGATGGTCTGCGTCTTTTTAGCGTCGATGCTGTCTAATTCTTTTTTGGTCAGCACTGCATAGTCGCCCTCGCGGTATTCGTAGCCTTTGACGATGTCGTTCCACGGGATTTCTTCGCCGTCCTTACGACAGATGCGCGCGTAGCGTATCGGGGCGTGGTCGTCTTTGTGCAACATATCGAGGTCGATGCCCTCGTGCGGGTTGCTGCCGCTGTATAAACGGACGGGTATGTTGACGAGTCCGAAGCTGATTGATCCATTCCATAGTGGTCGCATACTGTTTATGGTACCACTGCTTGGCCCGGTGGTACACTAATCATAGGAATTATGGAAACTAACTGTCTTCACCGGGCCCGGCCTGGCCTATTTTGTCTAACATATCAACAAGTTGCCGGGGCGAAAATGACGAGCAGTCGATACCTTTTTGTCGCGATATAATGTAGCCCTGCACAACCCGCTTGAAACGTAGGGCGTCGTGGCGCCACAGGTAATTAACAGTGTGCGGTTCGCTATCATCGAAGAATCGCGTGCTGACTTTTAACGACCCGAAGAAGGGGCCGACATCGGCGATGATATTCAAAATGTCTTCAATACGGATACTGGTCACTTCGGCTATACGGAAGAAAAACCGGTTCGAGAACGTTAATTTCTCGCGGTCAAGGGTAATGATATCCGGGAAGAGGGTAAACGGAAAGACCGTTGTGGCGCTGAGTAATATTTCGTGCGCGCCGCCCACAGCTTTTTTAAGCTCCTTAATAGATTGCGACTGGTTCATCTGTGCTGGCGGTGGCAATGGACCGGCCGGTTTCATATTAGGGAGCGGTTGTTCGGGCGGCTGCACCTGCTGCACTGGCTGCGGTACCGGTTGTTGTGCAGCTTGCTGCGGTGCGGGCGGCAAAGGGACGGCGCCGCTTGGATTTACATACGGATCTGGTGTCATGTATCCTCCTCGTAAGGCTATAGTAGGCTATCCCGCCATGACGCACAGTTAAAATTGTTGCACAATATGCGGACATAAGGAGTATTTACAATTGCATCCCCATCTGTTATTATTGCAATTTGACGGGCCAGTAGCTCAGCTGGTTAGAGCGTCTGCCTCTTAAGCAGAATGTCGAGGGTTCAAGTCCCTCCTGGCCCTCCAAATCAGTACTTTAAAAGACTTCTTTCGGAAGTCTTTTTTGTTGACAACGCCCCGTCTATTAAATATAGTTAACGCATAGGTTAACTATATGAATATTCCTTACGACTCCCCGCAGCTTGATACCATACTCGATGCACTTGCCAATCAAAAGCGTCGAGGTATCATTCATGACCTAGCCTTGCAGCCAGCTACCGTTGGACAGCTTGCTCGGAATCAGCAGCTTTCACTACCAGCCATTCATAAACATATCCGTCAGCTCGAGGATGCAAAACTTATCGTACGCAAAAAGGCTGGCCGTACAAATTTCGTGGTGCTAGATGGTACTACTTTGGGTCTGGCGCAGAGCTGGATTACCCAATATAACGTGACCTGGGGCAACGCCCATGTAACGCTAGAAAATTATATCTCCCGGATGAAAGAATAAATTCTGGGCTAACATTGTTATTAAAATAAGTAAGGAGAAATAATACAATGGGGAAATACGTATATATCTATTACGCCGGTACGGCTACTGATGGTGGAAACGCCGAGGAATGGGGAAAGTGGTTTGGCGAGCTTGGTGATAAGTTAATCGATGGCGGCAATCCTTTCGCCAAGGGCGGACAAGCCGTGCACCAAGGCGGCGTGATGGCAGTTCAGGACAAGCCCGCAACGGGCTACTCGATCATCACGGCTAACAGCATGGATGAAGCTACCGAGTTGGCTAAAGGTTGTCCTTTGATGTCTGCAAAAGATGGTGCAGTCTGTGTGTACGAAGCCTTGCCCATGTAAGCTAGCGGGATTATTTCCACAACTTAAACGGCCTCCGGGCCGTTTTTGCTATGATGCTTACATGCAAACAAACGAAGACTACATGAGACAAGCCATCGAAACGGCAATAGACAGCAAAAATCGGGGCGGCGTCGCTATTGGAGCCGTACTTGTCGATGACGCAACCGGCGAAGTTGTTGCGACAGGCGGCAGCCAAGTGGGTCCGGCTAAAGATCCCACCGCCCACGCAGAAATAAACTGCATACGAGCCGCCGCCCGGCAGATCGGCAGCGATGATTTGTTTGGTCTCACCCTCTTTAGCACGCTAGAGCCGTGTCATATGTGTTTGAGCGCGTCGGCTTGGGCTCGCATCCCGCGGATATTCTTCGGCGCGTATCGTAAAGATGTTGACGAGACGCTGTTTGACATCAAGGGTGACTTCAGCGACGAGCAAGAAGGCAAGCGTATGAACTTGCGCGAGAACCTGACAATGAGTGTCATTGGCGGGGTCCTTGAGGATGAATGTGCTCACTTGCTCGCTGAATATCATGAGCTGCCAAAGCACGCGCACATCATAGTTTAGCCGCGATACCCACACATTTTGTTACTATTAGCTGATGAAGCTGCCGATTATGTATCAACGCGTTGAAGCGGCTGCCGTACTTATCGCAAGCATTTACTTTTACTACCACCTCCACTTTAATTTTCTAGTGTTTATATTAGTGTTGTTTGTTTTCGATGTATCAATGGCCGGCTATCTCATAAACAAGCGTATTGGGGCAAACACATATAATATATTTCACAGCCTATTGGGGCCGGCAATTACGGTCATACTCGGAGCGTCTTTGAACAACCGAATGCTAATTTGCCTCAGCCTTATTTGGCTTGCGCATATAGGGTTGGATAGAGCCTTAGGATATGGCCTAAAGAAAATCACCGGGTTTAATGAGACGCATCTCGGTCACATAGGTGAGTGGGATGTCTAAAGTTTTTATTTTCGGCGCTCCCGGTTCCGGCAAGACGTCAACGAGCCGGTACTTGAAGCTCCTATTAAATTACCCGCTTGTTGAAGGCGACTATATCCGCGAATGCATTGCCCGGCTCACCAAGACCAGAGAGCAAGACGCCTACCTGTATATGAGTACGAAGGAGACGTGGCGCAACTTTGGCCCCTTGAACGAAGAAAACATGCGTAAAGGTCTGGAAGCTTCCCGCCAGAGCATGAAACCGTTTCTTGATAATGAAATTGCCATACATGACGGCAATTTGATTTTGGAAGGATGCTTCCTGGATCCTGAGTATAGTAAACTCGGCCCTTTTTTCTTGGTCGTGACTAGGGACGAGGTCCGGCACAGGGAGCAATTCTTTAAGCATCGGCCGCAGGACCAGAATAACGAAGAGCTATTCCGGGCGAGCAGAGTACTGCAAGAAGTCCTTATGCAAACAGCGCAGCAGTACTGCATGCCGATTATCGCCAACGAAGGCCCTGGTGCGACTGCCAAAGTGATTGCAGAACAATTGCAATAACGGACAGTACTCGCGACGAGCAGTGCCGCAAGAGTGATATTATGTAACTATGCCTACAATCGATGATTATCTTACCAAGGTCACCCCGTCACAAAAGGCCGAGTTCGAGCGTATTCGCGCCATTGTACGGCAACTTGTTCCGGATGCTGAAGAAGTAATAAGCTACGGCATGCCGGCGTTTAAATATAACAAACAGTATGTAATTTGGTTCGGCGCATTCAAAAACCACATGAGCATTTTCCCGACGCCGCATCCTATAGAAGAAATGAAAGGGAAATTGGATAAGTTTGCCGTAGCGAAAGGCACGCTGCAATTCACTGAGCAAGACCCGATCCCCGAATCGACGCTGAAAGAAATTATAACCACGCGCCTCAAAAGTATTTCAAAGCCCCAACCAAAATAGCCCCCAAACGAGAATGCACGATCTTCTCCGTTATGAGAGTTTTTGCTATTATTAAAAACATGTCTAAAACAGTTTTATATATGGCGATTTCTTCGGACGGTTTTATCGCCGGACCGGACGACGAGACGCCTTGGAGTCAAGAGGAGTGGGAGGCCTTTAAAGCCTTTGCCAAAACGTGTGACGTCCTGCTGCTGGGCCGGCGGACGTATGAGATCATGCGCAAACAAGACGAGTTTGTTAAGGGGCCGGAATATATTGTCGTTACCCACGAAAAGTCGCTCAACGCCGGTAAGTTTAAGAAAATAAGCATTGATACAAAAGCTGATATGCCCAAGGCCGGCAAAATAGGTGTCATTGGCGGCGGTGAATTAAACGGCAGTCTGGCGTTGCTGGGCGTTATCGACGAGATAATCCTTGATATTGAGCCAGCCGTACTGGGCGAAGGGACGCAGCTGTTCGGGTCGTACGGCATACCCCTCAAGCTCAAGCTACTTGGCTCTCAGCTTATCGGTGAAAGTACCACGCAGCGGCACTACCAAGTCGTCCGTTGACAGATCAAACGTACCGGTTATAGTCAGGGTATGACATTTTCAATTGTAGGCCGCAGCGCAGATGGCAAATCATTGGGCGTCGCCGTCGCCAGTAAGTTCCTGGCAGTTGGCGCGTACGTGCCGGCAGCTGCCGTTGACGCCGGCGCCCTGGCCACTCAAGCCTATGGCAACCTTGCACTAAAGACTAGGGGCTTGGGATTACTTGCCCAAGGCATCCCGGCTGCCGATATGCTGCGGCAGTTTTTAAGGAGCGACGAGCAAAAAGAACAACGTCAGATGGGCGTCATTGACGCCCAGGGCAGAGTCGTTACGTTTACCGGCAATCGTTGCATGCCGTGGGCCGGCGGCCGCGCTGAGCAGAGTGAAAAAGGTTCCTACGCCGCACAAGGCAACATGCTGGCTGGCGCACATGTCGTTGACGCTATGGTTGATTCCTGGTTGCAATCAGCCAATGACGAATCTCTGGCGAGCCGTTTGATCAAAAGCATTGCCGCCGGTCAGGTAGCCGGCGGTGATCCGCGCGGCAAACAGGCTGCAGCCGTGTTAGTCGTGTCGAAGGGCAAGGGCTACGGCGGTTTGTCTGACGTGGTTGTTGATTTGCGCTGCGATGATTCCCCGGAACCCATTGCCGAATTGGAGCGCATGTTACTTATACACGAACTGTATTTCGGATCGACACCCGAAGATACGTTACTCGCCCTAGAGGGCGCGCTGAGCGACGAAGTACGTACCTTACTTAAAATAGTCGGGTATGATTCCGGTGATGTCGCACGTGACTTATATAACTGGATGGGTCGCGAGAATTTCGAAGAGCGTTGGCACGACGACAAAATCGATCCGGTCGTGCTCGAACAATTGCGCAGCATGAGCGCTAAAGTGTAGCCCAATCCGCTATAAAATGCGGTTCATGCCAGCCAAGCGCAATTAGTGCCATGACAAGCACATGCTATATAATAAAACCTGAAGATAACCTTAAGAAGAAAGGCAGATATGCTTTCCCTATTCAGTAATTTTGCACAGGACTACTCGTATTACACCTATGCAGCGCCGAACACCAGTTCAGGCTTAGGTACGGCAATGATTATTTACATTATTATCCTGATTGCTATATATGTCTTGGCAGCGATATCATTGTGGCGCATCTTTAAAAAAGCCGGTCAGCCAGGCTGGGCCGCAATTATACCAATCTACAACTACCTGACCCTGCTGAAGGTCATCGGCCGTCCGTGGTGGTGGGTCTTAGCCGTTTTATTTGGTCTTATCCCGGTTGTGGGTTGGATTGCTAACCTTATCGTTGCCGCCATTGTTCTGAACGATCTTGCTAAATCGTTCGGCAAAGGCACAGGTACAACCGTTGCACTTATCTGTGTTGTGGGCTTCCCGGTGCTGGCATTTAGCGACGCTAAGTACCGCGGTCCGGCAGCACTGAATACTCTCGGGGGATTGAAGGGTCCAGCTTCGTCGCATGGCAGCGGCGCACACCCCAAGGCCTAGCGCTTCGTACGCCCGTTACTATCTGTTACAATACGGCAGATGAAACTACTAAACGGTACAGAGCTGGCTGAATTTATCCAGGAACGTCAGGCCCGCCAAGTGCGGGCCTTGCGTCAGGCTATGCATGTCCAGCCCAAACTGGCCATCGTGGTGACTATTGACGACCCGACGATCAACGTCTATACGCGCATGAAGAAAAAATATGGCGCTGACCTGCTGATCGACGTCGATGTTCACCAGGTTACACAGGACGAAGCCCCGGAACTTATTAAGGAGCTTAACGAGGACCCTGCCGTGCATGGTATTATCGTGCAATTGCCACTGGAACGGTCCGAAGAAACCGATCAACTGGTTGCTTTAGTCACACCGGAAAAAGACGTCGACGGATTAGGCAAAGATGCCAAATTTGATCCGGCCACGCCCCTGGCTATCTTGTGGTTGTTAGCTGGCTATGCCGTGGATTTTCCCGGTAAAAAAGTACTATTAGTCGGCCGCGGCAAGCTCGTTGGCGCTCCTTTGGAGCGCATGCTGCTGGCGTCCGGCGTTGACGTATCGGTGGCCGACCGCACGACGGCAGACCTCAAGGCCGAAACACTTCAGGCCGACATTATCATTACTGCTACCGGCAGTCCGGCCATTTTGACCTCTGACATGATTAAGCAGGGCGCGGTTGTCGTTGACGCAGGCGTTGCCGGCGAAGAGGGCAAAACCGTCGGCGATGTCGCCCCCGAGGTCTATGAGCGCGACGACCTGACGCTGACGCCAGTTAAGGGCGGTGTCGGCCCGCTAACTGTTTGCGCCCTTATGGAAAACGTCATTACCGCCGCCCACCGTGCAGCGGAACGCGCAGAACAAGCCGCTTAATTATACTTTTTGAGTTCTTCGGTCAGGCGGGCATATAGTTCCGCCGGCATGTGGTGGCCGTGCATTTTGGCGTAGTCGTAGTCATCCGGTAGCTCAAACCGGTAGGTGTCTTTGAGCTGCGGATATTTTTGCTGAGCTAATTGCATGGCGCTGCGGCTTTCTTTGATCTCGCCGACGCAGTCGAGGGGTTTGCCGCCTTCAATGCCCAGCAGCTGGCGGTAGGTGTGGTCGAGCGAGTCGTCGAGTAATAGGTTTTTGCCGCCCCACAGCGTTTCCAGTTTTTCGCGCTCAATAAAGGGCGTTAACATCAAAAACGTGAAAGCGCATTTCGGGCAGGTACCGCACCACGACATAGTCGTGCTGGAGCGGATATAGGCGCGGTTGCAGGAACTGAAGACGTCCTTGTACTTATCAAAGGCGACAGCCGTGAATACTTCGGCAATGCGTAGCTCGCTCAGTGGCCGCAAGAAGGAATAAAATCGCAGTTGGTCGCCGGCGATGTGTTTTAACAGCTGCTGAAAGTCGTTTTCGTACTCCTGAGATTTAGAGTACTGGTGGTTAATCTCGACGCCCTCGTATTCGAAGTCGGGCTCGTTAGCCGATTGTTCGTTAGACACAACAACGTCACGTTTACCAGCCAGAATAGCAGTAAGCACACCGACGCAGCCGATGATGCCGGAGATAGGGATATGGCCGTTCAAGGCGCCGTCATTGGCGACCTCCAATAGTTTGCGGTCCCACATACGTTCCACCCAGTAATGCGGCAGACCTATGCGTTGAATGAGCGGTGTGAGTTGCGGGCGGTGGCCGACGCTCCAGGTGGCGATTTCCTCTTGTTGGCCGCGCAGCAATTCGACACTGACCAGCGAATCTTTGCCCCCGCCGATGCCGACCAGCAGGCCGTGACCGGCTTTGTCGCTGTGCGGCAGTGCTTCAACATGATCGGTCGTAGCAGGGAAGACGACCGGCGTACGCGGGTCGAGCTTGTTTACGTACCAGAATTCGCCCAGGCCGCGTTCATATGTTTTGGTAAAGAATTTGGCCATAAACGGGTCAAGCTGAACGCCCTTAACGATGATTTCTTTAGGGATATATGCCTTGTAATAAGAACTGCCGGCGAGCAGAAATAACATGGCCGCCGCCCGGTCAAAAACGGCTTCGTCGTAATCAACATAACCGAAGTCAAAGCG
>DASYJQ010000069.1:0-13225 GCA_035996265.1 Saccharimonadales bacterium (SeqCode) | reverse complement strand
AGCCTCACCGCGCGGCTCCGGAGCGACTTGCCCGGCAACATGGCTGTCAAAAAAATGAATGTCTTGGCCGTCATAGAGTCCATAGCAGATAGACACGACAGCTTTACGGTTTTCCAGCCCGTCGGCCAATGTGCATATGCCGTCATTGCCGAGTTCCTGCAGGAACCATTTAATAAATGTGCCGGGCAGTTTCCCCATAGCCGTCAGAGTTACGGCCACGTCTTCAACAAGCACGGGTTGCCTGGCGACGGCGTAGGCTTGGCGTACTTTGTGCTCCACGACCTGCCGCAAATCGAGCGACTGGATTTCGTCCAAGTCTAATTTGCGGTGCTCGACGGGCAGGCCCAGCCATTGGGCCAGCTGGTCGGCTTTGTGCTGGTTACCGGTAATAAAAACCGGCAATTTACTTGTTGCGGCCATCGCCAACCACCTGTTCGCTTACTGCTTGTAATTCGCGGGCGCAGACATCTAGTGTTGTGTCGGTGCGCAGCTTGGCTTCGGTGCCGTCGAACCATATTGACAGCCACTTGCATACTTTGCCGTTTTTTTCTTCGGTCCATTTCAGGTCCGGCTCACCCTGCAACGCAGCCTTGCCGTCAACGCCGTCAGGTAGTAAAAAGTCGATATGATCGAGGCCGGTAGCGTCAGCGGAACCTGGGCGGCGCTGCATTAATTTAACGACTTGGATACCCCACGCCAGCTGATCGCTGCGCAAATGAAAGGTCGCCAACCAACGCTCGTTAATCCAGCCTATGTGGACGTGGTCGGATATATCGCGCAACTCCAGGGAGCGCCTATTGAAGTCGGCCAGGTCTTCTGTTTTCCAAGCGGCGCTGGTTGGCAGTAAGTCTTCAAATAATTTTTTGTCGTTACGCGCCGCCGCCAAGGCTTCCCACTTGGCGCGGTAGGCCTCGATGGCTTGGTTTAATTCCTCGAACATTACTCACCCCCTTGTTGTGCTGTTGCTATTTCTATACCGGCCAGCTGGCCAATTGCTAGTAATGTCGCGGGCTCCAAGCCCTCGCGGAGCGGAAAGGTAAATGGATGTTCCGGATCCGGCGCCCACAGCGGGCTTACTGGTGCAATTATTGCCGACGAATGGATCCACGGGTATGGCCTGCTGTAGCCGGCAAACTCGTTACGCATCAAGTTATGGTAGTCAGCCGAATTAAATGGGAACGCCTCTGGGGCCTTATTGTCCACGGCGACAGCTAACGATACTGAAGCAATCGCAAGCGCACGGGTATCTGCTTCGGGCCGTGATTCAAAAATGATTGGTTTCGGGCCGATATATTTCGGGTCGCTGTCGCCGTACTGGACCAGTTCAACGCCCAAGCGCGCACCGCCGAGTACCGCATAATGGTCACTAGGCGCACCGCCGGTCAAGTCATGTACAACACCAGCCTCCCCTGTAAAAAAGTTTATAAGATTTACACGCTGCCCGCTGCCGCCACGCATTAACCTACTAAATTCCCCTTGAACCATGGTTACTCCTGTCTGTTATGGCCTATCAATTTCAACATTTGGTCTTCGCTTAGCTGCTTGGTGCCGAGCTTTTCGGCCTTAACCAGCTTGCTGGCGCCGACGTTTTTGCCGACCACCAAGTAGCTGGTGTCTTTACCGACTGAGCTTTGGAACGTGCCGCCCAAGGCGCGGATTTTGTCGGCGGCTTCGTCGCGGCTCATGTGTTCGAGTCCGCCAGTGATCACAAAACTCTTACCGTGTAGCGGCCCGCGGGCGCGCGACTCGTAATGCGGCCTAACGCCTAATTTTTCAAACTTTTCCAGCAATTTTTCGTTATCCGGGTCAGCGAACCAAGCCAGGATAGACTCGGCGACTGTATCGCCAATGCCTTCTACCTGCAACAGCTCGTCGAGTGTGGCGTGCGCTAGTTTATGGACTGATTCAAAATGCTCGGCAAGGTCTATGGCGGTCTGCTGGCCGACGTGGCGGATGCCTAAGCCGTATATAAAGCGCGGCAGTTCCGGCGCCCTAGCGGCTTCGATGGCGGCAATAAGATTGTTGGCGGATATTTCGGCGAAACGGTCCAATTCTAACACCTGCGCTTTGGTCAAAGCGTATATGTCCGCCATATCTTTAACCAGCCCGGCGTCAACCAGTGCAATGACGTTCTTTTCGCCGAGCGTATCGATATCCATGGCTGATTTGCTGGCGTAGTGGCCGACGGCGCGCTTAAGCAGTAAGGCGCCAGTTGCGCCTTCTACGCGGTAGACGACTTCACCTTCCGGCCGAACGAATTGTAATTCCGGGTATTGGCGGCCCAGTTCTTTTACCATGTCGAATTTTTTAGCCGATGTAGGGCGCAGCTCGGTCAATACTTTTAAAACTTGAGGAATGATGTCGCCGGCTTTAAAGATAACTACGGTGTCACCGACGCGGATGTCTTTGCGCTCGATTTCATCGGCATTATGCAGGCTGGCGTGTTGCACGGTGGTACCGGCCACCTGGACCGGCTCAAACACGGCCACCGGCGTAGCGGCGCCGGTGCGGCCAATGCTCAATACGATATCTTGCACGACCGTTGTCGCTTCTTCGGCGGCATATTTGTAGGCTACCGCCCCGCGTGGCGCTTTGCCGACGACGCCCAGTTCGGCGGCTAGAGCCCGGTCATTCAGCTTAATAACCAGGCCGTCGATGTTGTAGGTCAGCTCAAGGCGCTTGCGCTCCCAGTCGCCGGCAAACTTCATCAGCTTGTCGGCATTCGGGAAAACATCAGCCTGGTTGTTGGCGGATAGCCCCACGCCGCGGATAATTTCGTAAGCTTCTTTATTGGTCGGGATTTCAGAAGGGTCTTCGCGCAATATTTCCCAGCCCCGGAAGCGCAGCGGGCGGGCGGCGGTCAGTTTAGGGTCAAGTTGACGGATACTGCCGGCAGCCAGGTTACGCGGATTAGCGTACAGCGGCAGGCCTTCTTTTTTGCGCTGTTCGTTCAATTTTTCAAAATCTTTTTTGTAGATAATAACTTCGCCGCGGATTTCGGTGCGGCCTTTTAAAAACTTGGCGTACTTGGGGTCCAAGCGCAAGTGCGTCGGTATGCTGTCCATAGTCCGGATGTTCGTTGTGACGTCTTCGCCCACAAACCCGTCGCCGCGGGTAACGGCCTTTATCAGTACGCCGTCCTGATACCATAAGGCACAGGCCAGGCCGTCCATTTTGACATCGGCGAATAGCTCGGTGTTGCGGCCCGGCGCCAGCTTCTCGACCCGTGTCAGCCAGGCGTCGACTTCTTCACGGCTGAAGACATCATTCAAACTTAACATGCGGGTCGTGTGGCGTACTTGCGTAAACCCCGGCAACGGCTCACCGGCAATGCGCTGCGTGGGGCTGTCCGGACTGAGGAATTCGGGATACTCGGCTTCCAATTGGGCAAGTTCATGTTTAAGCGTGTCGGCCGCGGCTTCGCTCATTGTCGACTCGTCAAGCACATGGTAATGATAACGATAATCGTTAATAAGTTCGCGTAGCTTTAGAATACGGTCTTTAGCAGCTGGCTTGTTTAATTTCATAGCATTGATCTATAGAGCGAGTACAGATAGGCATGAACAACAGGCAGCAACAACGTCGACAATCCGAAGAATACCCAGGGCGCAATAGGCGCTGCAAAGATAATCAACGGCGTCACGATGACAGCCGTAAGCACTATTAGGGCCAACGGCAGGAAGAGTAGCTTACGCACTACCGTCCAACGGCGATGCAGTACCAACTGACGGGCGGATTGCAAGGCCGCTATGGGCGTCGTGTCGGGCAGCGTAACAATGTACAGTGCAAAAAGCGTCGAACATAACATGTAGACTGTCGCGATGGCGAACACTAGGAACAATAGTAGCCACATCGCCTGCTCTACAGCTGTCGCCGCAATGCCGTTATTGACAACCGTACTGTACAAAAACGCGCCGACTGCCAAAGGTACAATCTCCAGGCCGATAATTAACAAGACCAGTATAAACGGCACTAACGGGTACATCCCCCGGTAAAACGCGTCCCGCACGCGCGGCTTGTTGTTGGCGTATACCTGCCGCAATGCCCACAGCACAGCCAAACTAATGATAATGCCGAGCACAATCTGGTAGACGCTGGCGGTCGGCGTGGTAGTGGCGCCGGAGTTACCCAGCAAATACACAAACAGGGACAGACCAGTAGCAAGCTGGCTAATTTGGCCGCTTATAGCTTGGCTAAACGACTGCTTGGCATCAGTCAAGTTGACCGCCGAAAAACCGCTGACCAACGCCATATTAAGCATGGCATATACTAGGGCAATACCGAGAAACAACTTCCAGTTTTTCTTTAATATAGTCAGCGCACCGCGAAAAATCTTAAACGCGCTCGGCAGCTGTTTGGGCAATTCACGGGTAACTTTCTTTTGCAGTTTAAAAGATTTGTAGGTAGGTACTTTTACGCGGCGATTGGCGGGCGGGGCAACAACGTGCGCTGTAACGGGCGCTGTTTTAGGTACCTTAGGGGCAGGTGCTGTTTTTTTCTTAGCGTTGGTCGGCGGAGAAGTTTTAGCCATGTTGTTAGTTTATGCGTGCGTACCCATCTTGCGCAAGCGAGCAATACGGTCCTGAAGCGGCGGGTGGGTGCTGAACAACTTGCCAATACCGCCGCCCTTGAGAGGGTTGGCAAAAAAGAAGTGCGCAGTGGAAGCATTCTGTTTTTTAAGCGTACTGCCGGTTTGACCGATTTTCTCTAATGCGCTGGCCAAACCTTCAGGATAGCGAGTGGTCAATGCCCCGCTGGCGTCGGCCAGATATTCGCGGCGGCGCGAGACGGCCAGTTGGATCATAGTGGCAATAATTGGTGCTAGTATGGCAGCCACGATGCCAAGGATTAAAAACACCTGGCTGTTTTCGCGGTCATCATCCCGGAACCACACCATACGCATAATAATGTCGGCAAGTATCGATATAACAGCCGTAATAGCAAAGGCATACATCGCTACGCGGATATCATAATTTTTAATGTGACTCATCTCGTGCGCCAATACGCCCTGCAGCTCCTGATCGTCCATAATGTCGAGCAGGCCAGCCGTTACTGCGACAGCTGAATGTTTCGGGTCACGGCCGGTGGCGAAGGCATTGGGCGCCGGATCGTTCATTATATAGACACGCGGCATCGGCAAGCCGTCGGTAATGGCTAGGTTTTCGACAGTGCGCCACAAACGCGGGTTGTCTTTCTTTTGAATTTCGACAGCCCCGTTTAATGCCAAGCTCATGCGCCCGCCGGCAAAGTAGCTGATGACGGCATAGGTCAATGCGCCGATAAGCACCGCCACCGTTAGGCCGGCCGACCCGGTATACAGATCAAATATCCAAGCCAACCCTGCGGCGAACACCACGAAACACAGCATTATGAGCACGGTGCGGCGCTTGTTGCTAGCTATCTCACTGTACATATCAATTAATTATCTCAAGTAATACTTGATTAAAACTGAACGTCGACTGGTTTCTCGGCGGCAGCTTGTGCGGCTTCATCGAGTTCAAAAAATTCCTTGTCCTTGTTAAAGCCGAGCATGCCGGCGAAAATGTTGGTCGGGAACGTCTTTCGCTTAGTATTAAAATCGCGGACAACACCGTTATAGAAACGGCGTGAAGCCATAATCTTGTCTTCGGTGTCGGTCAGTTCGCCCTGTAACGATTGGAAGTTCTCGCTGGCGCGCAATTGGGGATAGGCCTCTGCGACAGCGAACAGGCTTTTTAAGGTCTGCTCAAACTGGTTCTCGGCCTTGGCGGTATCGGCCACGCCCTTGGCGTTAACGACATTGGCACGGGCCTTGGCTACGTCTTCAAAAACGGTCTTTTCGTGTGAGGCATAACCTTTTACGGTATTGACCAGGTTTGGGATAAGGTCTACCCGGCGCTTTAGCTGGACGATAATATCGCTCCATGCTTCATCGGATTGCTGGTTAAGCCGGACCAGGCCATTGTACATAGCGGCTATTACAATGACGATAAGTACGACAACCGCACCAATAATAAGAAAAATCATAGGGGTGTTTACTCCTTAAGTTGTACTCCTAGTATACCGCTTGTAGCCACAAAATACTATGGAGACTTGGCAACCTTACACTAGTTATGGGCTAAGTCGGCATATGCTTGCTCTAAAAAGCCGCGGCTGGCGCCCTCGCTGAGAGCGGCCTCGCCACAAGCGTCAATAATGCCGCTGTACCGTGCGACTTCGGCATCATCCGGGCGATAAAAATGACGATCGCCATCCCGCCCGGCGCTCGGATCTTCAGTATATACCGCCGTACCGCCCGGCCCGGCCGCTTCATTCACTCCCGGGCCTGGCGCAGGATGCATACCGTTCGGCAATATACGCAGCGATACGCCATCCTGATAAGTACGAGTGATTAAATCATCAATTTGGTGCCGCAACACGTTGGTGTTTGCGCTCATGGGGTTATTGGTTATTGCATCTTCAGGAAGGAAAAAATGTGCGCCGCCGTCGAGGCTATCAAGAATACGCTGGCGGCGTAAACGCAGGCTGACTTGTGCTCCAATATTGTCAGGGTCCGAACCGGCCCAACGATCAATCGCGATAGCGATACCGTCTGTTTGGAGTAAGCCGGGAAGGAGGAGAGAACTGCCAACAATACGTAGGCGATCGGCGGTTTGCTCCGCCTTTAAATATTCCTGAAACGTCGGGTCCATCCATCCGCCGTTGGTCTCTATTTCAGCCGCTACATCAAGTCTGGTCATATGTTCCCCCTCATTTTCGTATGTTGCTAATGCTCTATACTGCCGTGAACGGCCGATCATGTCAACGCTTTTTTAAGCACGCTATGGCAGCAAAATTCAGTATAAAAAGTATAGACAAAAATAGACGAGCTTATGCTATACTTTTCGGGTCTACACTTACAATAGGAATTCGTTTTCTTGACGTTTTATTATACCCTATAAATGGGCAGCCATTGTTACCAACGGGCATAAACAACCTAGTTGTAGGTGTAGACAGCCAAAGCAATGGCTGTCCTTTTTTATATACAGCCATTCGACAAGTATACCTAAATAACGAAGGGCCGCAAGATGGTTGTGTTTACTGTTGCGTCAGGTGCTATTAATATCTTAAAATCCGGTACTCCCGTCATATGTATCATCTGCAAAATGGCGGTTGAGCCGTACTGTGCAACCGCCGGATCGTTATATGCTAATGGGCGGCAGGCATTTGCCTGCACAGCCCATCTCCGCAACCGCCGCAACTGGATAATCTACTGGACCGGATTCGACATTGAACAGCGCCTGGCCCGCAAACAGCAAGGCGGCGCACGATGATCCTACACATAGACGGCGGCCGTTGGTACATAGATGTCCGCACATCCGAAACCAGCGACCAGATTAGCTACGATTTGACTAACCACTTGCCGCGACGGCTGGCGGCAGGCCGGGTTATTATTACCGCTCATAACACGAAGGTGTTCCTATCGGTCATCCGCAAACGGTGGATGAAACTCCTATACGAGGTCGAATGCCAACGCTCCAGCACCTTGGACAAACTTAAAAAAGAAGCTCTGCAGTTTGAGGCCGACCAAATGCAGGCATGTACGTTCGCCTCCAAGCCGCCGGCGATGGCCCTTGGCGCGCAAGTTTACTGTCTGAACCCCGCGCAACTGGCCGGCGACTTCCCCGATTTTATGACTATCTATGTCGTTGCGCCTTTAAGCAGCGAACAAATCAACCTGGTCGCCAGCAACTTGTGCGCCGGCGGGCTGGTAGTGTTATACGGCCCTTGGCTGCCACAGTACGAACCCCTGCTGCGCGAAGCGTACTCCTAATCAGCTAGGGCTTTGGCCACTATTTGGCGGCCGCGGCCCTGTCCAGGCCAAACTCTACTGTCACCATATGGCGTAGCTCAGCAACGGTGAATGCCCGGAGCGGCTCTTCTGTTACTAAGTACTTTTCAACAGCGTAATAGACCGGCACCAATCGCTGCCTGTCGGCTTCAGATATGGCCTGGCCCGGTGTTAACTGTGACGTGATGGCACGCAGTACGTCGAGGGTCGGGTCAATTTCCTGCGGCTTAGAGGCGAGCGTGGCTAAATAAGTAATGATACCGATTATCGGAAACGCATGCGGACCGCTCGCTTGCAGCTCCTGGCGTGCTGCCGCACTCTCACCTACCGGCAATCGGTTTACTAAAAACATGACATACCCGGCCCGTACCAACAATATCGCGCCAATCACGAACGGTATAATCGACATGCTGTCGTAAAAATACCAATTATCATTCCGTGATATCAGGATATTAATGACAATATATTGCACGCCGGCTACGATGTTGACTACGAACGCAACATACAACCACTGCATGGCGCTGGCGTACCTGACGCCAATAAAATGTTTAATACGATTTACCGTAGCGGCAACGAATACCAAGAATACTGCATCAACGACGGTCAGAACATCGGTGGCGGCAATTTGCGCCGAACTGAAATCGCTGCGGGCGTGCGGCAAAAAAGCTACGGCTACAGCTACCAAAACACTGGCGCCAACAGCCCACCGCAGTGATGCCCACCGAGTGCGTACATCTAAAATGTAAGCAAACGAGCGTACGCCGCTAAAAATAAACAACGCCGCCGCAAGATATGGCAAGGCGATGAAACCGTCCAAGTACCAAAACGAAGCGTTCGTGTAACTGGCGATCGGATATTGCACCTGGGCCAGCCCAAATAATATAATACCGATGCACAACATCCGGTACGCCCGGCGCAGTTCCGGTTTAAAGTTTCGCACACTGCGCACAAACAGGCTGGCCGCCAGGCCGCTCAGCATAGCCACTACGCTGGAAAGTGATGTGTTGACCAGATTACGCTGGTCCCACTCTGGGTAATGACGTTGTAACGCCACATAAAACAATACGCCAATAAGAACCGAAACAGTCATTCCTAATGAAAAAGTAAACCAGAAGCGCTTCATATATATGTTTAGCATACGCAGCGGCATATACATTTACAATTCTGCCGCATAGTTTTGGATATCATCTAATAGAAAAACCACCGGCACTGCTGGTGGTTTTTCTATGGTGGGCGCTGAGGGGCTCGAACCCCCGACCCCCTCGGTGTAAACGAGGTGCTCTAGCCAACTGAGCTAAGCGCCCGGAAAGTGCTTGCGGCACTTTTCTGTCGGATCGGACTACTAGAAAGTAGATCCGGTACCAATTGTATCCTACCACTGTTAATATTGCAATATTTAACGTGAGGCTTCGAACGTTACCAGTGAGCCGGCGTTGGCAGCAATATGTTCAAGCATTTCTGGTTCAATAATCATGCCGACGCGCGATTCTTTGGGTTCTGCACCCGGTTCTACTGGCGGGACATATATACCAGCATCGATAAAACCGACCGGTTCTTGCCCGCGCTCTGTGTTACCTAAGTGGTGATAGAGAGCCTGCCCGTCCAGGTTGGCGACACCTGTGTCCAGCCACACGCCTACCTTACCCACTGGCGGTAATCCGCCGGGGCCGCCGTTGCGGGTTAGCGCAATGACATCGGCCAGTCCGGCGACTGCCAAACGCTTACCAATTCCCCGGCCTTCAAACGTACCACCGCCCGGCGCTTCATACGCAGTACGAAAGGCCATTGTGTATGGCGGCTGCGCTGGTGAATCAGGAAAATGGTGACGGGGGAACGCTTCGCCGCCAAACCAGATTAGACCGGCTAAATCACCATTTACTTGTGCGGTATAAGGCAGACGTCCACCGCCTTTTGAAATCCAACCAGGGAATGCTTCCGGTGAAAAGCGGCGTTGGTCTTTTGTCCCAAGTGTTTTGACAATGCCGGGGTCAAAGGCGCCTTTATAAATCTTGGCCCGGGTAGGCTCGTCGATTCCGCGGAAAACTTCAACAGAATCACCTGTTTTTGATTCAAATGTAGCAATGCGGGCTATACTCATCAGATGAGTGTACCAAATACTATGAAACTAAACAAATAGTGTGTCAATTCCTTGTCACCACTTACCGCTCGTGCAAACGACGATTGGCTTCAAGCTGATCCATGTTATATACCCCTGTAAGCACACTCAACACCGGCACGATGCGATGCTGATGACGAGCTGTCCTGCTGAGCTGGCGGCTACGGGTAATAATGTAATCAGTCAAGGACACCTCGCCATTAGACGGATAAACATACTGCATGGCTTCACCGATAGCCATGATCTCATCATCGTCATACCCATTCTCATCCCCCGTCGCAAACAGATAGCTGCACAGCAAATCCACAACCTGTTGCTGACTGCCGGGTTCATCCTCAATCCGCATACCGACTTGCCGCAGGGCTTGAACAGTGGCAACTAATCCTTCCGCGGCCATCTGTTTGCGCCATCTTTGCTCGGACATGCCCCTCATGGCCTGCTCGGTGCGCGGCAGCTCAAGACTATTGGCTAGGGCGGCCTCAGCGCCCACGGCCTCACTGATGTAACGCGCGCATTCACTGATTAAAAACGGAAGCACCGCTTCGCCGGTGTATACATCTATGGCCGGATCAATAGCTACATCTTCTAAAGCTCCGAAATCTCCGTGCCCAGGATAGACTTTCCAGGCCTCAGTAACCGGAATATTAGTACACGCGCCGACGCCAAGCATAAATTGTCTCAAGGGGTCGGTGACTGCCGTTCTAAAGCTAAACCCGTCGTGGCCCGGAATACCTGCGCTATAGACGGTAAAGTCGGCATCGTGCCGCCAGCTTACGACAGCCGGCACACCGGCTTCTATCTGCCGGCTTAGTTCAAGCGCCGCGCGTACCCTGGTCTCACGCAGCACTATTGACTCCGGTTCATCCCTAACCGGGCTCAGGCGAAGCGCGTTGGCAAAATTAGCGGCGCCTGACGCATAGCCTTGCGGTTTATCCAGCGTTTCCCATAGCAGAGCCCTGCCCCGCGGAAACGTCTCGGCAATAGTCCGCACCCCTTCGCTGGCTTTGCGTTGGGCCTCTTGCCGTTGGGTAAAAAGTTCATCAATCTGTTCGCCGATGGCGTCAGCTGAAGCAGTATAAAAATCACGGCCTACCTCGGCATTGGCAATCTCTTGCAATACATCGGCAACAACCGCATCAATATCAAAATTAACGGTTTCCGTCGGAATGTCAGGTGTTGCCATAGCTTAAAAACAGTATATAGCATATCTACCAAAGAAAAAGATCCACGCTAGGCCAAGGGCGATAATGCGGTCTCTCTCCGGCGCGGAACTTGACTATAACGTAACGTCATAGCCTATAGTCATGACGACTTATGAATACCGTGCATTACTTTGAGTTGTACATCCTGGCAGACAACATTACACCCGCGCATTGGGAACTGTTATATGGGGCCGTCAAAAAGCATATTGACCTCTTTGGCTCAATCGATCTGACGTTTCGCTGCACAGACAACGTTGTCCGCTTCTTTGTAAGCAGCCCGAAAGACTTGAGCGTGCTCTCTAACGGCATTGAGGACTTCGTACTCAAGCGGGTGGAGCCGCACGAGCTTCAAGCGCCACACGCGACGCGGCGCGAGTCCCTTGTCCAGCTGCCAGCCAGCGGCAATGTGCTTGATATGCGTGAGCGATACGCCATCAAGAAAAATAAGACGCTCGCCTATGTCGTACTAAAAATTAGAACTTTAGGGCTTGTCAAAGCTTCGTTATACTTTCAGGCCAGTGATGGCCTGTGGAGTACAACCAGCAAGTACCTCAAGCGTCCTCCCCTGCATCTGTTCGCCATAAACTTCACCGCCAACACCAAATACTTAAAAAACGAACGCCCACCTATCTGGATATCGAAAAATCTTTGAGTATGTTGAGCAGCGACCGGGCCGGTGCCCTCTTCTCCGTCGACACGTTTCCTTATTTTGCACGTCAGTACTATCTTACTTTGGCCAGCTACGAGTTCGACAAGCACTCATTTATCATTGGCTCGAGCGGCAGCGGCAAGTCAAAGCTCATCGAACTGCTCATCGGCCGTTTACAAGGTACTCTCTCGGCCATGGATTACCGTGTAGTGGTCATAGACCCGCATGCTTCCCTGGAACACGGCCTGCGCCACTTGCCTTCCACGAAAATCATTAACTTTAGCGGCGAGTCTGCCCAGCTATTCCCGCGCGCAACGGCGGACATATCCGCAGCCACCGAGCTGACCACCACGCTTCTCATGTCCCTCATGTCCGAAACCTCAAGCCCCCGGCTGGAACGCGTATTGCGGTTTAGCCTCTACGTATTATTTACCGGCCAGTGCATGTCGCTGCCCATGCTCAAATCATTGCTGACCGACCTTGATACCCGGAGTGAACTGCTGCAGCACGTCCGCGGCTACGTGCCCGACAACCTGATCCTCTTTTTTGGCTCGGAATTTAATGAAATCCGCAGCCAGCACTACAACGAGGCTATCTCGCCTATTATCGGCCTGATTGAAGAAATGCAATTGCAGCCGACGCTCATGGGTGAAGCGGATTTGTCGCTTGCCAAAACCATCCAGGACAACTTCCTCAGCGTTTTTTCGCTCAATAAAGTGAGCATGGGCGAAAAAGTCGTCAAGACAGTGGCCGGCTTGCTTATCCAACAAATATTCCTGCTGGCGCAGGCGCGCGCATTCGGGCAAAAGGTAATTTTGATAATAGACGAGGTATCGGTGGTGCAGAATCCGGCGCTGGCGTCGATGCTGGCTGAGGCGCGTAAATTCAATCTGACGGTAATCTTGTCCCAGCAGTATTTTGGGCAGATAGAAAAAGGGCTGCGGGACGCCATTTTATCAAACGTCCTCAACTATTATGTCTTTCGCGTTTCGGAGGAAGATGCGCGGGCATTGGAAGCAAACCTCACCATCGAGCTGCCCAAAGAAGTCGTTCAGGCTGCGGCTGCCCGGGGCTTGCGCGAAAGTGATGTACGCACCAAGCTGATGACCGACCTCCACCCGCGTGAATGTTTAGTACGCGTCGCGGCCAATGGCCAGATACTGCCTGCCGTACGAGC
The DNA here is from genome assembly GCA_035996265.1 of Saccharimonadales bacterium (SeqCode). Lineage (GTDB taxonomy): Bacteria > Patescibacteriota > Saccharimonadia > Saccharimonadales > UBA4665 > PMNU01. The sequence continues at coordinate 271 of DASYJQ010000069.1, read as the reverse complement.
ACGGACTGTCGACACCGCAGCTACCGCCCCGATTAAAGGCGCCCGCCTTACTGCCTATCCCAAACAAAATCTGCCCACTGAGTTCGTTAAAAGGAGTCAATAATTATGGACCACGAACAAGCCCAGGTCATACTGGATAAAGTCATAGGCCGCATCACCGGCTACAAGAATCCGTTTAGTTTAGCCCAGTTCCTGCCCAAGTATGCCTATAACGTCACCCTGCCTGTAGAGGTGCACGACGCAACCACCGGCGAAGCAACATGGACGCAAT